>JBDGSH010000135.1:3664-19711 GCA_042217665.1 Candidatus Nanohaloarchaea archaeon | reverse complement strand
ACAATCTACTGGCTGCTGGACAAGCCTATCTCCTTCGGCTCCACTAGAAACTCAAAAACCTCTGCAACAATCCTGGGCAGCATCGACGACGAAACATACATGCCCTACAAACTTAACATCAGGTGGTACGAACGATGAAAGGCCAGTTCATGATAATCTCCACGATGATCATAGGTCTGATAGTAATCTCGGTCGCAGGAGTAATCGCAGGATCACAGATACAACAACCCAAGATCAACTACGACTCCCACAAAATAACCTCAATCAAAAAAGAAGCCCAGAAAGTTAACACCAGCTCACCCAAAGAACGCAGAAACTTCAAAATACTGGTAGAATCACTTAGAGAATACGACTCGAACACAACATACTGGAACAGCCAAAACTGCTTCAACATCACCCTAGAAAACTACAAAAACAAGTACTACCTAAACTGCGTAGGCTAAAACTTCTTAACAAACTCAACCTCGTCATCATCCAATTCAAAAAACCGCTGCATCTCCGAATCCTGCTCCAACAGCTTCGCAACAAACGGCACCACAGCCTTCGACTGATTCACCGAGATATGCAGTTTCTCACCGATCTTAGACGACACAGCCTCCAGTTTCCGCCTGGAAGACCGCGAAGAACCCATCTTACGGATCTTAGACGGATACTGATACTTAGTCCAGCCAGAATACTTCTCATCCTTACTCAACGCCACACCAACCGTCAAATACAGGTAAACATACTTCAACAGCTTCCAGTTCTGAGAAGAACGAATACGTCCATTAAACACATCAGCCTTCGAAACCCAGTTATAAGCACGAGAAACATCCTCCTCACGCTCATACTCACGAGGAACGTTCTCCCTCACCCACTGCATAAACGTATCAGGATCCTCGTCCAAATTCTCAGTCGCCTGATCCGCCGTATCCGCATCCATAGTCTTAAAGATCATCTTCAACGAATCAAAAACATCCTTCCTATCATCACGGACTCCAAGCACCTCTAAATTCTCCTTAGTAAACTTATCGCTGCCAGAAACCGCAGCCTCCAAATCATTAATCGCAGAACGCATCTGGCCGTTAGCCTGACGCGCCAAACGCTTAACAGCTCCATCATCATACTCAACACCTTCCTGATCCAAAATATCCTTCAAATAAGCAGCAATAGAGTTAGTATGAACCTTACCTATCTCAATAAGCTCGGCCTTGTTCTTCAAGCCCCGGATATTCTGACTGTAAGCATCATTGGCCGTCATAACCACAGGAAACCGGCTCTCATCCACGATACGGGAAAGCTCCTTTGTTCCGCCCCTGTCACGGGAGCTCATACCGTCAACCTCATCAATCAAGATCAATTTATCATCGCCAAAAAAAGAAGCCTGGCGCGTAGCCTCCTTCAACTCCGACTTCAACTTCTTCTTAGTCCTGACATCGGAAGCATTCGTCTCAACAAGCTCGTAGCCAAGATCATTCGCCAAAGCATGAACTAAAGAAGTCTTGCCTGTTCCTGCCGGACCATGAAGCAGTACAGCGCCATCTCCTTTCTCCCAGTTCTCTACAAACTCTTTAAGCTCCTTTTTCTGCTTGGAAGCGCCTCTATAATCGTCCAGAGTCTCCGGCCTGTACTTCTCGCTCCACATCAAACTCACACACAGAGTTTGACCATGTTAAGCCGCCCTCCGGCGGCTTCCAAAAGTTTCACAGGTTTTTCACTCCTCGCTACCTCTTTTCTCATTAAGATTTGATATCTTGGCAAGCAGGGCTTCAATCTGGATATCGCTGCTGCCTCCCTCCGCAATACGGAACTCGAACTCGCCGAGGAAGTCGATGATTTCAAGAGTAGCCTGATCCGAAATATCCAGGTCAAGAACCTCTCTATGGATCGCGTTGATAACATCCTGGCCGTCAAGCCCTCTATCAATCATCAAATCCGCCAACTGGTCTCTAGCATCAAGAAACTCGCCTTCCAGAGCTTTATCCAGTATTTCGTTGATCTCCTCCGGTCGCAGCGAAGCAGAAGCTCCGTAGACGTCTTCCTCTTCAATCTTGTCGTTTTCCATTGACGCTGTCTGAAGCAGATTGGTTACACGGCGGAGATCTCCGTCTGAAACCCGTAAAATAGCGTCAACCGCTTTTTTGGACACCTTGAAGCCTTCCTCTTCTCCTATATGTCTTATATACTGCTCGACCTTCTGTTCCTCCAGCCGGTTGAACCTGAAGACCGCGCACCGGCTCTGAATCGGATCGATAATCTTGGAAGAGTAGTTGCAGGAAAGGATGAAACGTGTGTTAGATGAAAACTGCTCCATTGTACGTCTCAAGGCTTGCTGGGCGTCCTGAGTCAGTGCATCGGCCTCATCAAGGAAGATTATCTTGAAATCGGCGTTTACAGCCTTGGTTCTGGCAAAATCTTTAATCTTCTCTCTTACTACATCTATACCTCTCTCGTCGGAGGCGTTTGTCTCCATAAAGTTCTGTTTCCAGGAGTCGCCGTAGATATCTTTCGCCAACGCTATCGCGCACGTCGTCTTACCGGTTCCAGCCGGCCCTGAAAACATGAGATGCGGGATCGAGTCCCTGTCCTCGAAGGCCTGAAGCCTGTCCACTATGTCCTCCTGGCCAACCACCTCTGAAAGGGTGTCCGGCCTGTACTTTTCCGTCCATACCTCTATCATTTAAACCACCTGAAGAATTTCATTTTGCTCACAGTTCAAAACCTTGTAAAACATTCTTTTAACCTTTCGCAGCAACCCTATTAGCAGATGATCATCTCCCTCACAGGCACACCAGGCACCGGAAAAACCAGTGTAGCAGAAAAACTGGCGGAAAAAGGCTTCCGGACAATCGACCTCACAGAGTTCGCAAAACAAAAAAAGCTGGGCGAACAGAGAGAAGAGTTCGAAGTAGACACAGAAAAAATGGTAGGAGAACTACAAGAAGAGCTCAACAGAGCGGAAGACACAGTGATCGAAGGCCACCTATCACACCGGTTCCCCGCTGACTTCTGCATAGTACTTAGATGCCGGCCGGACCAGCTGGAAGAAAGACTGGAAAAGCGGGACTACAGCCAGGAAAAAGTTGAGGAGAACATGGAATCCGAAGCTCTGGATCTAATACTGCAGCAAGCTGTGGAAGAACAGAAGAAGATCATCGAAATCGATACAACAGATAGAGAACCGGGAGAAGTCGCAGAAAAGATAATAGAGAAGATTGAAAATGATGAAACCGGTTACGGAAACGTTGACTGGACCTCCTACCTGTAATCAGGCGTTTTCCTTGATCCAGGAAACCAGTTCGTCTTTCTTCAGGACGCCTGACTTTCTGGCGACTTCTTCACCGTTCCGAATTATCAATGTGGTCGGCAGGGAACGCACACCAAGCTGTGTGCCGATCTGCTGGTTCTCCTCCATGTCAACCTTTCCAAACTCTACGGTTTCCAGCTCTTCCGCCGCTTCCTTAAACTGTGGCGCGTATTTTTTGCAGGGAGCGCACCAGTCCGCCCAGAAGTCGATTACCCAGGTTTGATCGGAACCTTGAATCTCTTCCATCTTCTCGGAGTCAATACTTGTTGGCATGAATCAACCCTCCTCTACCAGATTTAAAAGAAAACGGGAGGAAGCTAATCCTCCATATGCACGGTCCGGATAGGGTAAGGAATGTCTATACCCTCCTCATCGAACCGCTCCTTCACTTTCTGCGTCACCTGAGACGTTACCTTAACCATGTTGGCCTTGGAAGGCTTCGTCCAGCCTCTAAGCTTCAGATTCACAGAGGAATCACCCAGACTGTCGACCAGAACCTCCGGCTCAGGATCCGCTTCAACGCCTTCAACATCATCCAAAACACCCTTAGCGATCTCCACAGAACCTTCAACATCGTCGTCATAACCAACGCCAACCATAACTTCGAAACGCCGGAGATCATAAGCTGTATTGTTCACAACAGTATCATTATACAGTTTGGAGTTCGGCACGATCACCTTCCTGCCGTCATAAGTTTTAACATCGGTTGCACGAACCCTGATATCCTTAACAGTTCCCTGATCACCTCCAACCGCTATCTGGTCGCCTACCTTGAAAGGCTTGTTTATCAGGATCAACACGCCGGAGATAAAGTTAGCTATCATATCCTTCAACGCAAACGAAACACCCAGGCCAATAAGACCAATAACCGTGCCCAGCGCGGTAAAAGGAACACCTAAAACGCCCAGCACAGCCACAAAAGTAACTGTATAAGTCAAATAAGCGGAAAGCTTTTTCGAGGTCACCGCTGCGTGTTCATCGCCGCCTCTACGGTCAACAGCCCTCTGGATCAAAACGTTAGAAAGCTTATTAGCCAGGTAGCCCAATACCGCCAGACCTAAAATCGCAAAAACCGTCGATGCCTGGATTTGAATACCTAGACCTGTTATAGCCGAAACCGCCTGAGACCGGATCTGAGAAATCATCATCACACTAACTGTTTAGGCGGCTTAAATTTAAGATTCACCAGATAAAAACCGTTCAGATGCACCAGCGATTCACCGCACTCAAAAACTACGGAGAGAACGACCTGAAACAGCTCAAGAACTCAACAGTCGCAGTAATAGGTTTAGGAACCACAGGATCAGTAATAGCCGAGCACCTGGCAAGACACGGAGTAAAACTAAAAATATTCGACAGAGACTACCTGGAAGAAAAAGACCTTTACACCTCCACGCTTTACACCAGAGAAGACACAGAAAAAGCGCTTCCAAAAGCAGTAGCCGCAGAAAAACACCTGGAACAGTTCACAGAAGTAGAAAAATTCAACAAACACGTCAAACCAGGAGAAACAAGCGAGCTGGAAGACGTAGAACTCATAATGGACGGAACAGACAATATACGCACAAGACAGCTGATAAACGACTTCTCAAAAAAACATGGCATTCCCTGGATCTACACCGCAGTCGTAGGAGAAAAAGGCTACTCCATGCTATTCGATCAGAAATGCTTCAACTGCCTTCTAAACAATCAAAAACAGCTTAACTCTCTGGAAACGTGCGAAACCGCAGGAGTAATGAGAGAGACCGCATCAATCATCGCCAGCAAAAGCAGCCGGAAAGCAATAAAGCTTCTGACAGGAGAAAACGTGACCGAAAAACTTGAAACCGTTTCAGAAAGCTTTGAAGTAGAAACAAACAGCTGCAAGGTATGCAGAGAAGAAGAATTTCACCACCTCGAACGCTCCGAAAGTTCTGCGTCTTTATGTGGCGAAAACAAGTATTTGCTGGAGCGAAAAGTGACAGAAGCTGCTTTGGAACGGTTAAAGCAGGTTTCAGAGGTTGAAGCCGAGAATAAACACCTGGTTCAGGCAAAGATCGGTGAAAGACAGCTAACAGTCTTCCGCGACGGCCGGATAATCGTGGAGGCGAGAGACAAGGGGCATGCGGAGGCAACGGTTTCAGAGGCTTTAGGAATTTAAACCCGGAGACCCGACTTTTACTTATGGATCTAGAGCAGGAGTACCTTCAGTACGTGATCCAGTTCTCCCTCAGCATGGGCGCAGTCTCAGCCACCTACTTCCTCAGCCTAGACAAACCTATAACCCTCCTGACACTGGTGTTTTTCCCTGTACTCCTGGGATACACCACATACATTTCAAGAGACAATTTCCAGCTATCAAGCCTACTATCTCTATCAGCGCTTATACTCGTGCTTCTTCCTAAAGTAGCAGTCTTCGCCGCAGTAATCGCAGTACTCAACCCATTAACCTCAGTTTTCGCATCCGGAAAAAGCTTCAGAGACTTCTACCACGCCGCGGCGCTTCCAATGCTTCTGACAGGGATTCTCCTGGCCGGAGGATTCTTCGCCTACAGCCAGACACACCCGGAACAGGTCAACAACTTCAGAAACACTACAGTAAACCTGATCAGCCAGCAAACCCAAGAAATCCTGAACACAAACATTGAAAACAGAGCAAGAGAACGCTCCAAGCTTCTTGTCCGCCAGACAGCCCGCAACACAGTATTAATTACACAGAGCTCCGTATTAAACAACACAGAGCTGTCGAACCAAGCAAAAGCCAAGTTGTCCAGCGCTTTCCAGAACGCAGAGCAGGAGGTGCCGCAGAAAGTTGTAAACCGATCCTTCAACCGGTCCACAGAAATGAGAACAGTTAAAACAACAGAGAACACTTTGAAACAGGTTTTGGACAGGCAAAGGTTTGTATTACTGGCGCTGCCTGGAATTGTGCTTGTGTTCTACAGCCTTCATCCTCTGATCGGGCTTTTGACAGCTTTATCAGCTTCAGTATTCCGTAGAATCGACGACATAGAAAGTTAGGTTAAGGTAATCTTCAGCCTCTTAAACCTTGAAGATCAGTTGACGGTATGCCCGAACTAAACTTTGTAGACGAGGAAGACGCAGCGGAAGAACTGCCTGAGGACTACGAACCCTACGTAAAGGACTGGTTCAACTCAGAATTCCCCGGCCTCAGCCAACCCCAGAAATACGCGTTCGACCTGATCCACAACAACCAGAACTCTCTGATCTGCGCACCTACCGGCTCAGGAAAAACACTGTCCGCATTCATGTCCGCACTCAACGAACTCTTCCAGATGGGCGACAGAGGCGAACTCGACGACGAAATCTACGTACTATACATCTCCCCGCTCAGAGCGCTAAGCAACGACATACAGAGAAACCTTGAAGACCCGCTAGAAGGCATAAAACAGAAAGCAGAAGAAATGGGCGTGGAAATGCCGGAAGTCCGTTCAGCTGTAAGAACAGGCGACACAACAGACGCAGAAAAATCCAAGATGCTGGAAAAACCACCTCACATACTTATAACAACGCCAGAATCGCTCGGCATACTTCTAAACTCGCCAAAGTTCCAGGAACACCTAAAAAGCATCAAATACACCATCGTAGACGAAATACACTCACTGAGCGAGAACAAACGCGGCGTCCACCTCTCACTATCCCTGGAAAGACTACAGGAAATGACAGAAAACGACTTCACACGTATAGGGCTGTCAGCAACACAGGCACCTATAGACGAAATCGCAAAATACCTCGTAGGCTACCAAGCCGACGAAAAACTGGAGACAAAGGAGACAGAGGCAGAAGACGTCAAAGCAGCAGAAGAGCTTGACGAAGAAGAGTTCGAGACACGAGGCTGCAACATCGTAGACGTCGCAGCATCCAAAGAAATCGATCTCGAAACCGTTTCACCTGTGGAAGACCTGATACACACCGATCCGGAGATTATAAACGAAGCAATGTACGACAAGATCCACAACCTGATACAGGACCACGAATCAACCATAATATTCACCAACACGAGAAGCGCAACGGAAAGAGTCGTCAACAATTTGAAAGAACGGTTCCCTGACAGCTACAGCCAGAATATCGGCGCCCACCACTCCAGCATGTCCAGAGAAGAGAGACTGGACGTAGAAGAACGCCTGAAAAAAGGTGAGATGAAGGTCGGCGTCACCTCAACCTCCCTCGAACTCGGAGTCGATATCGGAGCCGTAGACCTCGTGATCCAGCTAGGATCGCCAAAAGGCGTAGCAAGAGGAATCCAGCGCATCGGACGCAGCGGCCACAAAATAGGGAAGAAAGCAAAAGGAAAGATGATAGTAGTCGACAGAGACGACGCAATGGAATGCTCAGTACTCACCAAATGCGCAAAAGAAGACGAACTCGACAAGATACAGATACCGAGAAACGCTCTAGACGTTCTAGCACAACACCTCGTAGGAATGGCATGCAACCACCGCTGGGACATAGACCACGCGTTCAACGTTATCAGAAAAAGCTACAACTACAGAAACCTGGACAGAAACGACTTTAACAACGTAATAAAATACCTGGCGGGAGAGTACGAGCTGGAAGACCAAAACGTCTACAGAAAAATATGGACAGACCGGGAAGAAGGCTTATTCGGCCGAAGCGGAAAGATGACCCGGGTAATATACATGACCAACATCGGAACAATACCGGACGAAACAGGCTACGACGTGGTAACACGCGGCGAAAAAAACTATGTCGGATCGCTGGATGAAGAATTCCTGGACAGGCTTACAAAAGGCGATATCTTCACCCTGGGCGGAAGCACGTACGAGTTCAAGTACGCCAAAGGCATGAAAGTCTTTGTAGATCCGCAGCCGGACAAAGCACCGACCGTTCCCTCCTGGTACTCGGAGAGACTTCCGCTCAGCTACGACCTAGGCCTAAAAATCGGTGAATTCAGGGAAGCAGTAGAAAAACAGCTGGATCTCAATGCTTCGGAACAGGAAATCATTTCGTGGATCATGCAGAACTACTATCTGGACGAAAACACTGCCAACGCCATCTTCAGCTACATAAAAGAACAGAAAAACTTTCTTGGGGACGTTGCGACGCACAAAGAGATCACAGTAGAGCGATACGTAGATGAAGACAACCGACAGAACCTTATATTCCACACAATCTACGGAAGACGCACACACGACGCATTAGCCAGGATTATGGCGCACATGCTTCAGAAACGGATCGGATCAAACATTGGAATGGTTATAGACGACAACGGGTTCATCCTGATCACTCCGAGACGTCCTATAGACGTAGAAAAGCTTCTGGATCAACTAACTGATGCAGATCTGGAAAAAGAGCTTGAAAACGCTGTGGCAAAGACTGAACTGATGAAACGCAGGTTTAGACACGTCGGAGGGCGCTCACTGATGATTTTGAGGAATTACGCTGGAAACGAGAAGACCGTGGGGCAGCAGCAGATGAAAGGACATTTCCTGCTCTCTACAATCAGAAACAAGTATGGCGAGGAGTTTCCGATGATCAAGGAGACGTACCGGGAGATTATGGAGGATGCTATGGACATAAAACATGTGAAGGAGGTTGTAGAAAAAATTGAAAACGATGAGATAAGCGCAGAGGTTCTGGACTCGGATATCCCCTCGCCTTTCAGCCATAACCTGCTTCTGCAGGGTCAGAGCGACGTTGTGAAAATGGAGGACAAGAAAGAGCGGCTTCAGAAGCTTCACGAGAAAGTTATGGAACGTATAGAGGACTGAAGCAACGGTTAAAAACAGGGCTCGACAAGAATTGTACATGATACAGGGATTTCTCCAGAGCCTTTCCGGTTTCTTTCTGACGCCTATAGGGCTTTTAGCAGCTCTGGGGCTAATTCCTCTGCTAATTTTCTATCTAGTGAAAAAGAAACCGGAGAAAGAGACAATGCCGTCGATGTCTTTCTTCATGCAAAAAAAGAAATCCGGAAAAGCCTATCAAGCGTTCAGACGACTCAAACGCAACCTTCTACTGCTTTTCCATGTTTTAATAGTTCTGGGAATGGCTGCTGCTATCGCACAGCCTTATATAACTCAGGAAAAACCTGATGAGAAAGCTGTTATAGTTATAGACAGATCAGCCAGTACTTCAGATGAGTTCCAAAAAATAAAGAGCTTCGCCAAGAAAAACCTGGGGCAGCAAAACACTGTGCTGGTTGCAGGAGAAGATACAGACGTTAAACTGGAGTCAGCTCCTGCATCACACGCTTCAAGCTTTATAGACAGTCTAAAGCCTGGGAAAGTCGAGGCAGATATAGGAGAGGCTCTTCAACAGGCGAAGCAGTTCGAAGGGAAGATAGTTCTCGCAAGCGATCTTCAGGGATTAAAACACTCTGACAGCTTCTGGTCGGCGTATAAGTCACTGAAGGCTCAGGACCGGCCCTTTACAGCCCCAGAAATAGGTCATTTGAACTCCTGGGGATTTATCGAGGGAGATTTTAACGAGGACAGAGTTAAGCTATCTGTCAAAAACTTCCGGAACTCCACCCAAACAGTTCAGATAACAGGATCCAGGTCCAAGACACTAAAGATACCCGGCAACGAAATCAAAACCGTAAAATTCCAGCTAAAAGACGGTAAAAACACATTTAAACTGGAGAAAGACGAGTTTGAGGCTGATAACAGTTTCTACGCCTTCAAACCGGAAAACTCAAAGCTAAAAGTAGTGCTTATAGGAGAGAAAAACAGATACCTGAGAAAGACGTTCGAGCTAATAAACTTCACAAGCTTTAAACAGATCAGGCCGCCGGTCAGACAGGAAGTAAAAGGCGACGTCTATATAATAGGCGACTCACAACGTATTATTTCCGGAACAGTAAGAGATTTAGAGAAAAAAGTAAAATCAGGGAAAGCAATGGTGTTCTACGGCTCAGAACAGTTACTTAAAAGAAACTTTGCATCATTACCGGTTGAAAAAACAGGCGAACAGGTAAATAAAACCGTTGAACTCATAAAACCTGTGAAAACCCGTGTAGACGCCGAAATAACCCAGGTTAAAAAGCTGAGAGGAGAAAGACTGACAAGAAACTCCAATACAGTGATTAAAGCAGATTTCGGCAATGGAAAGATACTTTACTACGATCTGGACGACTCAAACTTTCGCTACAGCTTTATATATCCTGTTTTCTGGAAGGAAACAATAAAATCAATGACAGATAGACCTGAAATTCAAGATAGAAACCTGGAGACCGGTGAGAAACTGGATAAGGCTCTGCTAAAAACCGGTGAAGAAGGAAAAGTTACATTAACAAACACAGGCTTTAAAAAAGCAGCTGCCGGCGGTTTCTACGCTGTAAACATAGAAAGCATCCAGGAATCTTCACCCAGCGACTTCTCCGTTAAAGAAATCAGCAAAGGCTCTCAATCCAAAAAGAGAAGTGTTCAAAACCTGGCCAGCATACTGCTTGCGCTGCTTTTACTAGGAGAACTGGCTTATCTTAAAACAAGAGGTGAGCTAAAGTGATAGGATTGGAAAAACCGGCTATACTTTTACTGACTTTAGTGCTGGCCCCTCTAGCCATAATAGTTTTCAAAGCGGATCAACGCTACTCAAGAATTGTCACCGGCTTAAAAGCTCTAACTATTCTCCTGCTTATAATTTCAGCTGCTTCACCTTTCATGACAACTGAAAAAAGCTTCGGACAGCAAAAAACGCTACAGCTAATCGTAGACAACTCCACCTCTACCCAACTGATGAAAAACACCGAAGTAAGTTCCGAAAAAGTGGAGATCAAACGAACAGTCGCTGCCACAGGCAATAACTCGGAGATCAGATCCGAACTGATTCATGCAGTAAAGAAAAACCAAGAAGTACTTGTAGTCAGCGACTTCCAAACCCCTAAAAACATGAAACCTGTAATAGAAAAGGCAAGACGCCTTAACACTTCGATAAACGTTTTAAACACCAGTTTTAAACCTGAAAGCTCTGTCAAAATATCCGGACCGAAGACAACGGTTCCAGAGGCGTCCAACACCTTTACAGTAACAGTTGAATCAACAGCAGAAGCTCCTAAGCCTAAAGTAACGCTTGACGGCGAAACAGTCCAGCTGGAGAAAACAGGAAAGAACGAATGGCAGTTCACAAGAACGTTCGACTCAAAAGGCCAGCACAGGATTAAAGCAGTAATTCAAAATAAAGACAGGTTTAAAGCCAACAACCGGTTCTTCAAAGCCGTTAAGGTCAGAGAGAAGCCAGAAATTCTGGTACTGGGAGAAAAATCGGATTTAGGCGAGAAACTGTCCGACTTCTACAGCTTAAGCTACAAGGACTCCGTACCGGAAGATCTTGAAGACTACTATGCAGTAATAGCCAAGAAAAAGTTCGATGAGTCAAAAATGTTCGACTATCTGATCAAAGGCAACGGTCTGATATACACAGGCGAAGTAGAGAAGACAAAAACAGTTTTACCGGTTAAAAAAGCCAGTGAAAGCGCCATGACAGAATCTGCCAAGATAATGCTGGTGATCGACGTCTCTCTAAGCACAGGAAAAAGCCAATCAGTCAAACAGGAGAAAAGGATCGCTTACAGCCTGGTAGAAAAGCTTCCATACAACAACAAGGTCGGAGCGATCGCGTACAACACTGAAAGCTACCTGGTCTCAAAGCCTAAACCCCTCTCCAAAAACAGGGAAGAACTAAAAAACAAGATCGCCAGGCTGGAGACAGGAGGCAACTCGTTCCACCACATCGGACTGAAGGCAGCAAAAAGACAGTTAAACGGCACCGGCAACATCATACTCATCACAGATGGGATAATAACAGACTACGGCGAACACGTCAACACGGACGGAAAATCTAGGCAAATAGCCTCAAACCTGGAAACCAAGCTCATCACAGTAGGCGTAAGCAAGGAAAGAAACGAATACTTCCTAAGAGACCTAGCATCCAACGGAAACGGCTTTTACCTGGATGCAGAAGACTCAGGCCGCCTCAACTTCATCTTCAAAGCCGGAGGAACCGAAGATAGAGCCAAGAAAATTACAGTCATCAACAACAACCACTTCATCACCCAGGGCCTCAGCCTGTCCTCCACAATGACAGGATTCGACACCGTACAGCCCAAACAAGGAGCAAACCTTTTAATAACGTCAACACAGGGCGAACCATACCTTACAACCTGGCGCTACGGTCTGGGAAGAGTTGCAGCATTCACAGCCGGCGGCAAAAACCTTGAAGAGCTTCTAAGCAGCGATCCAGAGCTTGTTTCCCGTACAGTAAGCTGGGCGGTCGGCAACCCTCAGAGAAAACAGCAGAAATGGATTAAAATCGAGTCAAACCGAAAACCGGAAGATGTGAATGTTCAGGCCTCCTATGAGATAAAAGGCTTAGTCAAGAAAGGAGAAAACCTTTACACCACGTATCTAACACCGGAGAAAACAGGTTTCCACAGCTTCCGCGGCCAGATCTACGCATACAACTATAACAGAGAGCTGGAAAAAATCGGATTCAACCGGAAAGGAAGAGAATTAGCCGCTGAAACCGGCGGAAACATTTACAAGCCCGGCAAACTAGAAAGTTTCTTCAAACAGGTAAAAGCTGAGAAATCCCAGAAAACCCGGAAGATCAGGCTAGGAAGCTTCTTTATACTAGCCGCACTAATAACTTTCCTGTTAGAAATCGCTTACAGAAAACGCAGAGGTAGAAGATAATGCCCAACGTAATGCTGAAACGACGATTGAACCCTTTCCTGCTCGCCGCCACAGTACTAGTCCTAGCGCTGCTAGCCGGCTCCACAGTCCTATACCAGGGAAAACTAGACTCACTGCTTACAGAGAAAAACAACCTAACCGAAAAACTATCACAGAAAAAGGACAAGATCCAACAACTCGAAAAACAGATATCAAACCTGGAAAACAAACTGCAAAACAAGAAAAAGGACCTTCAAAACTATATCTCGGCCAGAAACAAGCTAAAAAACGAAAAACAACAATTACAGCAACAGATATCAGACTTAAAAGAGAAACGAAACCAGCTCCAAAACAGGATATCACAGCTAGAAGCAGATATCACGGAGCTTAAAAATAGAAACAACCAGGTAAAATCCCACCTGAAACAACTCTGCAACTCGGACAACGCCACACTGATAGACGACGCAGACGACCACTGCAACCCATACGGATTCGAGGTGGGATAGATGCGGGTAGAAAAACTGCTGAAACGCCTGAGAACAGAGTTCCTCAAAGTAAACTTCCTACAAGCATGTTTAGACACGATAATAATCTTCCTCAGCCTCAACCTGATACTCTTCCTGCTATCACTCCGGATAACACCGGCCTTCCAGAACGAATTCGTGTTACTAGCTATCGCGTTAGCCATCTTCCCCATAGACTTCCTAATGCGCTCCAAAAAATACAGACTGGAACTTTACGAAGAAAAAAACCCTGAACTAAAAGAAATACTGCGTACAGCCCGAGACAACATCGACAAAAACAATATAGTCTCCCAAGCACTGTTTGACGAACTACTTGACAGATCAAGAAGCGTAACATCAGAAAGCATAATACCAAGCCGCCGCATAATCCAGAAAATACTTGTAATCGGAGCCATAAGCTTCCTAACCGTTCTATCAGGATTAGTCGACTTCCAGGTCTCCCGACAACAACAAAACATCATACCGGATCTAAACGAACTCAAGCAGCAGATAACCGGCGGAGGAAACCAGAGCTTCCAGCTCAACGACGCAGAAGCAATACTCGGCGAAAAAAAAGATATCAAGCTGTCAGAAAAAATCGTTAACTACAACATAACCGGACAAGGCCAGAAAGAAGAATCAGCGGGCAGAAACCAGCAGAAAAACCTTCAGAAGCTATCCCTAACATCCTCAAACCCTGCGATAACGGAAAACCTGGAACTGGCGAAACAGTACAGCCTCGCGCTCAAGAACATGGAGTAAAGCTCTGAAAACTTTAAACCTCCAAAACCAAGGTATAAACATGAAGCTCAAATCCAAGGACGAAGACACCAAGTACGAAAAAGCAAGCGACAAACTCAACGAAATAATCGAAGAAACAGGCAAAATAATCGTAGGACAGGAAGACATACTCGAAAAAACACTTATCGCCATAATCTGTGACGGAAACGTACTCCTAGAATCAAATCCCGGCCTAGGAAAAACCAAGATGATCTCCACGCTCTCACAAGTCATAGGACTCGACTTCTCCCGCATACAGTCCACACCAGACCTGATGCCCTCCGATATAACCGGCACACACATAATAAACGAAGAAGACGACGGCAGCAAAGAATTCGTATTCCAGAAAGGTCCTATCTTCGCCAACATGATCCTGGCAGATGAGATCAACAGAGCAACGCCGAAAACACAGTCCGCACTACTGGAAGCGATGCAGGAGAAACAGGTCACCGCCGGAAACCAGACATACGAACTGGAAAAACCCTTCTTCCTGATGGCGACACAGAACCCGATCGACCAGGAAGGAACCTACCCGCTGCCCGAAGCACAACAAGACCGGTTCATGATGAAACTAAAACTGGACTACCCGGAAGAAAAAGAAGAACACGAAATCGTAGACCGATTCACCGACGAAATGAACTACGAACCCGGCCTAGAACAAGTAATCTCACAGCCCTCACTCCTCAAACTCCAAGAATTCACCCACAAAGTACCAATCGCCGACGACATACGGGAGAAAGCAGTCAAAACAGTTTCAAAAACCCGAGAACACCAAGACCTCGAGTTCGGAGCATCACCACGCGCCTCCATCCACCTCGTCCTAGCAGCAAAAGGCAAAGCACTCATCGAACGCAGAAACTACGTATCAGAACAAGACATCAAAGACATGGCCATACCGGTACTCAGACACCGCATCGGACTCAACTTCAAAGCCGAAAAACAAGGCAAAACACCGGAAGAAGTAATCCAACAAATCAAAGAAGGCGTATGATCCAAAACGACTTCATACAACAACTAGAACAGTTCAACCTAGCATTAAAAAAGAACTCCACAGAACTGAGACAAGGAGAACAAAAATCCAGTCACACAGGCCACGGAATGGTGTTCGAAGACCACAAAAAATACATTCCAGGCGACGACATACGCAAAATAGACTGGAAAGCATACGCACGCACCGGAGACCTGTTCATAAAACGATTCGAAGAAGAAAAAAGCATCACAGTCCACATACTCGTCGACAGAAGCAGCTCAATGGACTACGGCAACGAAAACAAATACGACCACGCCGCCAAACTCGGACTGGCAACCGCCTACATGACCTCCCAGACCAACGACCGATTCCGCTACTCAGTCTTCTCAGAAACCATAACCGACATCTCATCCGGCAGAAGAAACCTCAAAACCGGAGAACTCATCGAAACACTGAACCAGCTACGCAAAACACCTGAAAGCCGCATCGAACGCTGCATCACCGAATACAGCCGCAGAATCAAAAACAAATCACTCCTCATCGTTATATCCGACTTCCTAACAGACACACAACAAATCCAACAAGCACTCGAACGCCTAGAAGGCACAGAAACCCTGCTAGTCAACACACTCTCCCCACAAGAACTCAACCCGAACATGAAAGGCGACAAAATACTCAAAGACCCCGAAAGCAACTCAAAAATCCGGACATACCTCTCACGCAAAACCAAAAACAGCTACCAACAAGAACTCCAACAACACACACAGAAAATCGAAAAAGCCGCCCAACGCCACGGCACACAATACCTACAGCTCTCAACCGGCGAACCCGTCTTCGAAAACTTCCTCCAAATCTACGACCTCATCAACACCT
>JBDGSH010000135.1:1927-3564 GCA_042217665.1 Candidatus Nanohaloarchaea archaeon | reverse complement strand
ACATGCAGATCCAAAAATTCCGGACAGTAGACCAGCTCCCGGCACTACATCACGAAGAACAACAGCTTCTCATCATCTCAGACCTCCACCTCGGGCTCGAAGGACTGATGACCAGCGACGGCAACTACATCCCCAAAAACCAGCTGGACCGGCTCAAAGACGACCTGGAAAAAGCCAGGGAACAAACCGGAGCAGAAAAACTTGTGATCAACGGCGACCTCAAAAACGAGTTCAAAACCTCCCGATACAGCGAAACACGGGAAATCACAGAGTTCCTAAAACACGCTAAAAAACTGTTCGAACAAGTAAAACCGGTGAAAGGCAACCACGACACCTTCATCGAAACAACAGTCCAGAAACAAGGACTAAACCTTCCCGAATACCGCGTCATAGGCAAAATGCTCTACACACACGGCCACAAAAAAATAGAAGAACTGGACGTCGAAAAAAGCTACGACACAGTCGTCATCGGACACGAACACCCCGCACTAGCGTTAAAAGACGAGATAGGCGTCAAAGAAAAAATCCCGTGCCTCCTTCACGGAGAAACCAGCGAAGGAAAAAACATAATCGTGTTACCGGCTTTCTCAACCTTCTCCAACGGCACCAACATCAACGAAACACCTCAAAAAGAGCTCTTGTCGCCGATACTCAGGAACCAGGTCGACAAAAACAAGCTGAAAGCGGTAGCGGTCTCCAGAGAAGCCGGACTGTTCAAATTCCCTGAGATCGGAAAAATCTAATAAGTCACAAAACCGTCCGAACCATCATCTTCCTCATCGTCTTCCGACTCTTCCTGCCTCTTCCTGGCCTTCTGCTCCTGCCGAATAGATTCACGCTTTGCTTTCTCCTTCAACTCCTTGTAACGTCTCTCAGCCATGTCCTCATACTCTGTACCGGCTTCCTCCTGCTTCAACTTCTCGTAACGGTCCTCGCTGGAGTCCTTAGAGCCTGAATCCTTCACAGCCTCCAGAAACTCATTCGCCATTCTTACCGCCTCCAACAAACGGAACCTTTCTCATAACACGGACAAAGCTCTCTACAGTATCGGTTGTTTCCTCCAAAGAATCAGCGGAGCGCTCCAATGAACGCACAACCCTGTCAACATTGTTGAGAAGTATAATCAGGCCTATAAAGAATACTATAGCCAGAAACTTCAGGAAAATGGTTAAAACCAGATCCAGTTCAACGAGACCGAAGCTCATACGGAAGAAATGGTGGATCAGCTAATTTATAATCCACGGATCAGAAAACCATTAAAAGCTGTTAAAACAAAATTTTTCACGTGATAAACGATGGTAAACGTTCCAGAAGACACTGAAGTATCCGACCTCCCCTTCACACACGCAAGAATCAAAAGAATGATAAGAGAAAAAGCAGACGAAGGCCAATACGTCCGCAGCGAAGTCTACTACGGCCTAAACCTGCTGCTAGGAGAAATAGCCGAAGAAATAATCAACAAAATGATGCAGACCGACGCAGCATACGTCGAAAAACACGACCTCGACTACGCAGCCCGCAAATACGAAAAAGTCGAAAACATACTCAAAGAAAAAGAAAGAATCAGCAGAAAACTCGACGCACTATCCAAAGACGTCGAAAAACTCTCCAGAGACATCCAACAATCCGACCACTAA
>JBDGSH010000135.1:0-1827 GCA_042217665.1 Candidatus Nanohaloarchaea archaeon | reverse complement strand
AAAATTATCACGGCGTTATACATTCTCTATGAAGTTCGAATCAGAGATAGTCGCCAACAAAATCCTGCCCGCAGTCAGAAAATCAATAGCGGAAAAACTAAGCCAGGACTACGGCTGGACACAGGAAGAAATCGCCCGCGCCATGAACCTGACACAGCCCGCGGTCAGCCAGTACCTCAAAGGAAAACGCAGCAACCCACAAACCGTCAAAAAACTGGAAAACGACCCACAGACCCAGATAATGCTTGAAGACGCAGTCAAAAAAATCGCACAAGACCAGGACTACACACAGGAACTCCAAGACCTCGTAAAAACAGTCAGAGACAAAGGAATAATGAAAAAAGAATTCAAAGACTCGAAAAGAATTCTCTAATCGTCCTTAAACCCGTCCCACTCAAACTCGTCAGCTTCTTCCTTACTGGTGAAAGCGGCCTCAGCCCGAGCCTTCAAATCATCCAGACCATCAACATTGATGTCGGAGTCAACCAGGTTGTCAACATCCACATCGTACTCATCGCTGTACAGCAGGAACGCCGCAGCACCTACCAACGCCAATACGATTAACGCGAGGACGATAAAGATCAACTTCCAGGTCTGCGCCGACTCATGATCGCTTTTAACCTGTTTAAACGTTTGCTGAGCCCTGGAAAACTGAGAATCAAAGTCTGAAAGCTGGTCATCCACCTTAAAGTACATACCATCCTCGTAAGCGGATTTGGCTTCGGAAACACTCTGATTAAGCTCCGAAAAGTTGTTCATCAACCGCTGCTCCAAGTCGCCGGAAACCTTCTTCTTCAACTCGGAAACATTCTCCGCCAGCGACTCAAACCGGTTCATAGAGCTCTCATAATCATCTTTTATCTTCTCAACCTGAGCCTGGTTCGCCTCAACAGTGACCTGAACCGTCTCAGACCGCTCAACGTTCGAAGTCTTAACCTTCAAACTGTGCTTACCAATAACTTCGGCCGAAGGATTCAACTCAATCGTCTTCGAAACCGAGTCACCGGGCTTCAAACTGTAAACCGTCTTGTTAACGCTGGAAATCCTGTGATCCGTGTAAACATTAAGAGAACTGATGAAGATCTTACCTGTATTCTTAACAGTGGCTTCAAAGCTCTTCTGGGTTCCTGCCTTCAAACTGAACGTATCAGGAACACTCAACGAAACGGAAGGCGTCGCATCAGGGAAGTAACTGAAATCAAAGCTTTTAACCTCGCTCCACCGCCCCGCAGAATCCTTTGCGCGGACGTAAACAGTGTGATCGCCCTGACCAAGATCATCAGGTACGTCAACAGTGAAAGAGCCGTCGCCGGAAACATCCGAAACCTCTATGCCTTCTCCTTCATTTGTATCCGAGTCAAAGAAGTACTCCAGCTTTTCCACGCCTGTATCATCGCTCACACTGTAATCAAGCTTGAAATCGCTGTTGAAAGACGATCCCCGGGAACTTGAAACCTCGAGGGACGGCTTCTCCAGGTCAAAACTGTAATCCTGCTTGCTAAACGTTTTACAGTTGCCCGCGGCGTCACACAGCTCCAGCGAAAGCTCGACCTCACCATCACTCAAGTAGTCCTCATCCGTATCCAGGCTACATGAAAACATCAACGTATCGCCGTCATCGCTCTTATCAAAACTGTCATCCGAACCGATCTCCGTACCTTCATCGACACCGCCATCGTAACACGTCAAAGTTTGAGCATTCTCACCGACACTATCAACATTCTCACTTTCAACCCCAACCGTCAAATCCACGGACTCATCATCCAAACGAACCACACCATCACTCACCTCAACACCATCAGGCCAACTCACCGACGGATCATCCCC
>JBDGSH010000134.1:355-4065 GCA_042217665.1 Candidatus Nanohaloarchaea archaeon | reverse complement strand
CGTCCGGGATTTGAACTCGAAAATCAAAGATATTTCTGCGATCAAATGCCGGTTCGAGCAACTTGAAAAGTTGCGGCGTCCGGGATTTGAACCCGGGTCACCGGCTGACTTCTTAATGCCGTAGGCGGGACCGTCGAAGGCGGTCAGTACTGTTAACTGCTACGGCAGTTATTGGAAGGCCGGGGTCTTAGCCACTGGACCAACGCCGCAGATTGGAACTCTGCTGAGGCGGCTGAAAACTGGTTTAAGTTTTCGAGAGCCGCTTCCGTATGTTATGGTTGACGTGGTTATTTTCTTAAAAAGAGTGTGTCTTCGATCCGGTTTAAATAATTGGCCGCCGCTAAACTTTTTACGGAATGAAAAAGTTTCAGTTGCTGGGATTCCTGTCCACAATCGGCCTTGTCGGTTTGTCGGTTTTCAGCCTTGAGAGCTCTCCTAAACTGGTTTTTATAGGTTTTACAGCGTTTTCTGCGATGGTTTTAGGTGCTTTTCTGAACCGGTTGAAGCCTGAGACCCGGCTGGGCGTGATCTGGATTTACGGGCTTTCAGGCGGTGCAGCGTTCGCATCTGTATTAATGTTTGTAATGCCTCAGGCAGTTAATCTTTCAACCCGGTTCGGTGTCGCAGGTATTGTAGCCGGTTTTATAGCCGGTTTAACGCTTCACTCAGCGCAACACGAGCTTTCACACAGGTTCAGAGGTTTCCAGAACCTTTACGCGGTCTCTATACATGCAGCGTTCGCCGGAGTTGTTATAGGCTTGATCTACCAGCAGATGCCTGAAGTCAGTGTCTTGCTTGGAGTGGCGATCGTGTCCCACAAGCTTCCGGCCGCGTATATAATCGCTGATCGACTGAAAGAACGGTTTAAACCGAGTTTAATCCTGTTCCCTGCTTCTATAGTCGGTTTTCTGGCGTTAACCGTATACAACTTCAACTTAAACATGTCTCAACAGATACAGGCGTTGTTCTTCGGTTTTTCGACCGGTATTTTCCTGCATCTGGCGCTTGATTTTATTCCTGAGCCGGAACCGGAGTCTATGATGCGTAAACTTGTTTCAGAAGATGAGGATCCGGCGCATTCTGAGCTTGACAGCGTAAGAAACCATTGCATCGTTTCTACAAGTATTGGGGCGTTTCTTGTTCTCTTTGCGGCGTTCCTGCTTTAGAAACCTAACTTTTGTTTTATCTGAAGTCTTTTCTTCCGCCATCCGAGTTTCCAGAAGTATTTCTTCCGTACCCAGTCTTTCAGCGTTCTCATAAGCCCTGATTTTATGTTTAGGTCGCCGTACTCCAGTATTGCGGTGTCGCCTAGGCTGATCAGCAGCGGTGTTTTCTCCTGGTTTATTTCCTTTTGTCTGCGGGAGTCGATGTTGGCTGCTATCTGTTTGCCCTGTTTGATGGCGTTGTTGGCGGTTTTGAGCTGGCTGGTGTCTGCGCAGTCGCCGCCGGCGTAGATGTTGTCGTGGTTCTCCAGCTGGTAGCCTTTCTGTGTTTTGACGCCTCTGTAGTCTGATTCAAAGTGTTCTCGGGCCAGGCTTGAGGCTTTGATTCCGCCTGCCCAGATGAAGACGTCGGAGTAGACTTTTTCGCCGTCCTCCAGCTCTACCGAGGAGTAGTTTATCTTGTCGACGGTTCTGCCTGCTTTGAAGGTTATATCTTTGTCGTTGAAATGGTTGAGTACTTTTCGGGAGGTTTTTACATGTGAGTTTGGTGTTGGACGCGTCTTTTTTTCTATTACTTCGACTTCTACTCCTTTTTCGGCGATTTCTCCGGCTATCTCTGCTCCTACGTAGCCTGAGCCAATTACTGTGGCTTTGCTTCCTCTGGATAGCTGTGATCTGATTTTTTTGGCTCCTGCCAGGCTGTAACATGTTTCTATGTTTTCTACGTCTAGGTTGTAGGTTCTGGGTTCGCTTCCCAGCGCTAGGACGAGGTAGCGGTATTCGTAGGTTCCTGAATCGGTTTCTACCCGGTTTTCTTCGGGTTCGAAGTCGTTGATGCGTTCGCGGGAGAAACTGATGGGTGTGTCTTCGAAGAAGTTTTCCAGATCCAATTTTAGCTTGGATTCTTCCACCCGGTCTCTGAATACGTCGATTATGCCTGGTGTAAACTCTTGGTGCGTGTTTTCGTCGATTACTTTTACGTCGTAGCCTTTTCTCGCCAGTTTCAATGCGGCGCTTACACCTAGAAACCCTGCGCCCGCTACCAGAACATCCGCATCCATAAAAACTACTGGTTCAGAAGCCTATTAAAAAGTTCCAAAATTCGGTGTTTCGGAGGTTCTTCAGTCTTTGAACACCGGCGCTCAGAAAGTTGTTTACTACCTTTATACAATAAAAATTATAAAACTGTTTTTTGGTTTTTTGGTTATGGATTTTGGAGAGCTTGTAGACGGAATTCTTGAGGCGGAGAGGTCTGACAGCTTTATGGAAAATGTTATGGAGAGCCCGGCTTCCGAGGCTTTGAACGGCAGTTTAACGAATGAACTGGTTGAGACACAGGTCGGTACTGTTTTGAAAAGATTTTCTTCCAGACCTTCTATGGCTTATGTTCAAATGCTTGGCCGGGTTCTTTCCGGGAAGCTGGAGTATCAGGATCAGGAGAGCAGAATTGAGAATGAGAGACGGTTTCGAAGCTTTGCTGAATCTATTGATGTTTATACTCCGGAGATTCTCGGCGTCAAGGACGAGTATATCGAGTTTGAGAAGGTGAAAGGAACTGATTTGAATACTTATCTTAACCAGGCAGAGAACCAGGAGGCGGAGAAAGCCGGGAGAAAGGTAGGCAGTTTCCTTAACGAAGTCCATGACAGCGGAGGCGCTCTAACCGATCTCAGGGTTAACAACTTTCTGCTTCAGGACGAGGGACAACTTGCATTTGTTGATGCAGAATACTTCTCTGAAGACGCAACTTCATGGGAGAGAAAAATGGATTTAATCACTTTGATCTCAAGCGTTAAACAGGTTGACCACAAATCCTACGACTCTTTCCTAGACGGGTTCAAGCAAGAGTACAGGAGCGAGAAAGATTTTTACACCGAGGCCATCTCTTCAGTGACGGCTCCGGGCCACGCCGCCCTCCTTGAAAGAAACCCGGAAAGACTCAAAAACGCGTTTTACAACAGCTTCTTTACAGAGTGATCCAGAACAATAGGTTACTTGAAACTGTACACCGGTAAAGCCTATTTTAAAACTAGGCTTCAAACAGCTGGATACAGACGTCGGCGGGATGGTGTAGCCAGACCGACTGGTTACGCTCAGATCGACCCGCAAGGCATGGTTCTTTGGAACCATGCATTATGATGATCGAACTTTCAGAAGTTCGGCGGGGTCGAAAACCTTAAAGAGGTTTTCTCGGCCCACACAAAATCGCTTAGCGATTTTGGCGGGATGGTGTAGTGGACTATCATTGGTGCTTTGGGAGCACCAGACCCCGGTTCAAATCCGGGTCCTGCCAATTCCATATCTCCGGATTTTATAGAAATCCCGAAACTGCCATGACCAGATATTTAGTTGAGGTGTGATAATTTTCTGATATGGGCTGGTTAGATAGCATTAGAGGTCAAGATGAGGAAGATTCGATTCTGTCCAAGTTAGCCCACACGGTAGCGGAAGAAAATGAAACTATTGCTATAATCGAGCCATTTACTTCTGGAATGCTTACCCATCAACTTACAAAAAAGGCAAAAGTCGGGAACATAGTGGAAAGGA
>JBDGSH010000134.1:0-317 GCA_042217665.1 Candidatus Nanohaloarchaea archaeon | reverse complement strand
GGCTAATGAGGAAGATATTCAAACTCTGGCTTACAACTTGGTGGAATCTACCGGCGCCGACCACTCAATTGTAAATCTTGGTTATCAAGAAGGCGGAGACTATACTATCTGGACTGCCGTAGTGATTAACAACGGAAACCAGACAGTTTGGAGAGATGACAAAGTTAGTTCTGATAACAGAAGAAGTAAAGGAGTGCAAATTTCAGCGAAATTATTTTGGGAAAGTTACAAGCGGTGGAAAGAAGCCCAAAAATCGGACTTCTGACATCTCTATCGAATCCCGACATTTCCAACTATGTTTGTCTTGTACTCGGTTC
>JBDGSH010000133.1:0-5899 GCA_042217665.1 Candidatus Nanohaloarchaea archaeon | reverse complement strand
CGTGGTATTACCGTGGCTGCGACTTTCCGGTGTGGTCGTTCATTGGCTGTTTATTCTAGGAGTTCGGTTGCGTTAAGTGTTTTGATTTCTTCTTTTTCCGCGGTTTTTCTGAGTGCGGTGTCTTCGGTAATGAGTGTTTCGCTGTTTTTGGCGGCTGACAGGTATGATGCGTCGTAGAATGTTATTCCGTGTTCTGATGCTATTTTCATGGTTTCGGTTCTCTCGGGGCTGTGTACTTGCATTTCTTTTTCCAGTCTGTTGAGCAGTTGAAGTAGCTCGTGTAGTTCTTTCTTGTTTATTTTTTCCTGTATGTGGTGCATTTTCCATAGAACGTTTGAGGTTTCGTAGAGTGTCAGGTCGAGTATTTTTTCCTCGAGGAGCGGATCTATCTTTCCTTCGGTCAGCAGGTTTATCAGGCTGCTTGTGTCGAATATCATCTTTTTCTGTCCTCTCTGACTGATTCCGTTACTTCACTCGTTTCTAGGTTCGGGAGCTTCTTACTCAGTTCTTCTGCGTCTTCTCGTAGCTTGTCTCTTCTTTTTTTCTCTAGCTCTTTCTCCAGAGCTTTTCTTATGACCGGGCTGAGACTGATATTTTCTTCGGATATTTTTTCCTTCAGTTCGTCCGGAACTCGTGCCGATACGGTCGCCATGCATGTAAACAGAAAAGTAATACTTAAATGTTTAAGGGCTATTGTTCGTAGTATTCGCTGTTTTTTCGTTGTTTCTGGTCTTTTTGGCTTCCGGGTTTGTTGGCTCGGGGTCTTCCGGTGTCCGGATCTTTTCGGAAGGTGATGTCGACCTGTTTGAGGAATTGGTTCATGGCTTGACTTATAGGGAGAGGCTGTGTTGTTTCTCCGTGTTTGCCGGGTTCGCCTTTGAATACGATGCCTCTGTCGGCGATGTAGTCCAGCATCATCAGGTCGTGGTCGATGACGATCAACGGTTTCTCTGATTTGCGTGCGTACCGTTTCAGGGTTTTAGCCATTTCTACACGGGTTTCTGAGTCCAGGTAGGCTGAGGGTTCGTCCAGCAGGTAGGCGTCTGCGTTCCGCGATAAGCAGATTGCGATACCGACTTTCTGGAGTTCTCCGCCGGACAGGTCTTCCAGGTTCTGATCGTAGAGTTTTTCCAGTTTCAACGGTTCCTCAACCCTGGTTTCAAACTTTCTGGCGCTTATATCGCGTTTCTCCTCTAGAACCGTTTCTACACTTCTGTCTTCTGCCTCCAGGTACTGTGGTTTGTAGCTGATGGATATGCCCGGTGTTTCGCCGGTGTCAGGTTCCAGAGCGCCCGCCAGCATCTTTCCAAACACTGTTTTCCCTAATCCGTTTTCTCCGAACACTGCCAGGACTTCTTCTTTGTGTATCGCGCCGTTTTCTGTCTCTAGCCGGAACTGGTTTTCTCCAAAGTCTTTTTCAAGCTTTGAGAACTCCAGTACTTTCTGGTTTTTCTCTACCTGGCTTCTCTTGGTTCTGTTGAAGCTTATTGAGTTGCTGCGGAACTGTACGTTCATCTGCGGCAGGTAGCCATCCAGGTAGTTGTTTATTCCTTCTTTTGTGCTCATTGAGTTAGATACGTTTCCGTAGCTGCCTGGTTCGCCGAAGAAAACGTGGATGCGGTCGCTTACCAGGTCCAGTGTGGCAAGGTCGTGTTCTACCACCATTACAGGTTCTTGTTCGCCGAGTCTCTGTATCTGGCGGCCTGCCTGAAGCCTTTGTTTGACGTCGAGGAACGAGGAGGGTTCGTCGAAAAAGTAGATTTCAAGGTCTTTAAGCAGTGTTGAGGCTATTGCCACGCGTTGAAGCTCTCCGCCGGATAGCTGGGAGATTTTCCGGTCCAGCAAGTGTTTGATCTCAAGTTTTTCCGCTGTTTCTTCTATTTCGCTTTTTTCGGCGGCTTTTTCCAGCAGTTCCTGTACTTCTCCGCTGTAGCTGTCAGGTATTCGTTCGACCTGCTGTGGTTTGTATGCTGCGTCGATTTCGTTGTTTGAAAGCTTTTGGAAGTGGTTTTGAAGTCCTGTGCCGCGGTATTTTTGCTGTATTTCGCTCCATTCCGGAGGGTTTTCCCAGTTTCCGAGGTTTGGTTTGATTTCTCCGCTGAGGATCTTCATGGAGACTGATTTTCCGATCCCGTTCTGTCCGACGATCCCTGTGACGCCTTCTGCCGGTATTGGAAGGTTGTAGAGCCGGAAGCTGTTTTCGTGGAACTGGTGGACTTTTTCGCCTTCTTCCGCGGGCAGTTGAATCATTTTTATGGCGTCGTCGTACGGGTACTTGTTTATAGCCATTTTGTGGGCTTCCATGACGTCTTCGTCGTCTATATGGAGCTGTCCTTCGTCTGTGAGGTAGAAGCCGCCTTCTTTTCCCGCCCTGTTTAACGGGTCGAAGTTGATGACCGTTTCTCTGGCCAGGTCCGGCTCTATCTTTTCCTGGTCGATTGTAACGATGAATTTTTTGGAGTTTTTATCTGACATGTTTTAGGGTAGGTTGGGAAGTTTCTTATTTCTGGCCGAGCTAAAATTGGTGAGAAGAGTGGTTTTTTGAAGTAACTGTATTAGGGGTATTTGATGTAAAAATTGGTTTTCTTAGGCCGATATTCCTTCTTCTTCTATGATTTTGGGCAAGAAGCCTTTTTTGCCTTTTTGGAATTCTTTTGGCGTGTAACAGTTTACGTCTACCGGCTTGTCGCTGATTATTTCTCTGATTGGATCTATTATGCTCTGGTATCGCTCTTGATGGTTCAAGTCTTTGAAATCTTCTGATATCACTGCTATGTCGAAGTCAGAGTTTCTATGATGGTTCCCCCTGGCTCTTGAGCCGTACAGGTATATTTTTTCTACTTCTATTTTCTGGCTCAGTTTATCTCTTATTTTTTCTACAACTGCTTCTGGCTCCATTCTATCACCTCCTCTGCCGAGTCTTGAACCTTCTCTATCTCCGATTTCTCTATTTCTACTAGGTTGGCGTCAGGGTATCTAGTTCTAGAATAATAAGGTGTTAACGCGTTAGCTGCGTCACGAACGTGTTCGGGAGCGTCACCCTTTTTTGCGAGTAGAAAACAGTCATGGCTCTGAATCAGTCCTTCTCCTTCTTCGACGAGAACTGCCTTAAGCGCTTTCTCCGCAGCTTGTTGGAAGAGAAATGCAGCTTGGGAAAACTTCTCTCCCTCAACCATGTATCTAGCAGCTTCAAGATCGTCTTCAGCTTTTTCGAGCCACAGACCTGACTGATTCATGTGATTCCTTTGGTCGTTCAGCCTTAAATCGGTAATGTTCTAAGTGCTGTAGAATATTAGAATTGAAGGAAGAAGGGTTTATTCGAAGCTGAGTTTGTAGTGGGTGCCTGTGACCTGGGAGATGATTTCTTCGAATTCGTCTTCTGTCAGGTTGATTTTGCCTTCGTATTCGTCGCTGACCACTATTTTCTTGGCTTTTCCGTCCGGTTTGAAGACGGTGTTTACTGATTCGACTTCCGCCGGGCTTAAAAGACCTTTTATTGTGTCGAGATCGTCTCCTGCTTTTTCTATTACTCTGATGCTTTTGCCTACTTCGTCCGCAACCTTCTTGACGATTTCTCCTTTGCGTCCGACTACTTTGGCGCCGTCTCCTTCCGCTGCTACGATCACTATCACGTTTTCTGTTTCGAAGACGTGAAGGATTTCTGAGTCCTGGAGTGAGGCGTATTCGCTGCTGAGGTCTTGAAGTATGCGGGATACCTCGACCTCTATCTGTGTTATTTCGCCGTTTTCAAGTTTTTCCTCGCACCCGCTGCAGAGCACGTCGCTCTTGAGACATACGTTGCATATTGGAGCCTTCATGTAATCAACTGGTTCAGCCAATAATTAAATAGTTCCAGTCGCTTCAGGTCTGGTTCAGAACTTGAGCTGGTTAAAAAGGAAAAAGTGAAATAGACCTCCGAAAGGGGGGAGGGGAGTGTTCGACACCGACGGAAAGGTTTTAAGTGTCTCTCCGTCGGCGTTGAGGGGGACGGAGGCCTATTTGCTGTGAGGGGGAAATATAAAGGGTAATATGGTTTTTTACTCGATCACTTCCAGTCCCAGGTCTTCTACGTCGCCTGTTACTTCTGTCTGGTCTTCTTCCTCGACTTCTCCGAGGACGTACGGCGATTCTACTCCTGTGATGATTGAGATGACCTGTAGTTTGCCTTGAAGCTCTTCTTTTACGCGTGCGCCCCAGATTACCTGTGCGTGATCGTCAAGGCGTTCCTTAACCGTCTGTCCGACGTCGTTGATCTCGTTGAGCGTCAGGTCGTTGCCGCCTGCCACGTGCATCAGTGCTCCGTCAGCTCCTTCGAACTCTACGTCGAGCAGCGGATTGGAGAGCGCTTCGTGGATTGCTTCGTTGCCTTTGTTCTTCGTGTCGCTTTCTCCGTAGCCTACTACTGCTACACCGCCCTGGTTCATGATTGCCTGGACGTCCGCGTAGTCTAGGTTGACTAATGATGGTTTGGAAATTGTTTCTGTAACGCCTTTGATCATCGTTGTGATTAGTTCGTCTGCAACCCCGAAGGCCTGGTCAAGAGGCATGTCTCCTGCTATATCAAGCAGTTTGTCGTTTTCGATTACGATCGCGGTGTCTACATGTTTTCTTAGTCTGTAGAGTCCTTCTTCTGCCTTGTTCATGCGTGCGCCTTCGATTTCGAACGGCATTGTCACTGTGCCGATGACTATACAGTCTTCTTTTTTTGCGATCTCCGCTAGAACCGGTGTTGCGCCTGTTCCTGTTCCTCCTCCCATTCCTGCAGTGAGGAAGACCATGTCGGCGTCTTTGAATAGTTTTCTGAGTTCGGCCCGGTTTTCTTCGGCGGAGCGTGCTCCTTGTTCAGGTTTGCCGCCTGCTCCGAGGCCTTTGGTCAGTTCTTTTCCTACGAGAATCTTTCTGTCGGCTGAAGCCATTTCCAGGTGTTGTTTGTCGGTGTTGATTGCGACTGTGTCAGCTCCCGATACGTCTTTCTTCTGTATCCGGGTTACCTGGTTGTTTCCGGCTCCTCCAACGCCGACAACTACGATTCTAGCATCTTTTACGTTGTCAAGGTTTTCATTGTCTTTGCCGTCCTGGGTGTTATCGATTATGGACTCCATGTAGTATCATCCTGCGGTCGTGTATTTTTTCAGCGGTAAAGCTAAACCTAACCTTTTTAAAGCGGCATAGTTAACTCTACCTTAGAAGTTAGCCATAATCACAAGCCCAATGTGATTGACAAAACACGTACATTTGGATTCAAGCCCAATTGAATCCGGTCTCGAACTCGCGCCCAAACGAGTTCAAACATGTGATCAGTCCGAATCGTGCGCCCAAACACGAATTCTTATGAACTATGTTTACTTTCCTTACGCCCGTTTATAAATGTTCTGCATAAAAGGCTGTGCAGCTAATTCACACTGGCTTCAGAACCTCGAGAGGGTTACTGTTCACGACCGTTCACAGCTGGAAAAATCCCTGATCTCAGAGCTTCACTTCTCGGTGGTCCAACGGTTCTAAAAACCTGGCGATTCTTTAGACAAATATGGTCTCCAGACAAAAAGTTGAAAAAGTAGCTCAAAGCGCAAGACTCAACCTGACCGACGAAGAGGTGGAAAACTTCTCCGAAGAGTTCGACCAGATCCTGGAAATCTTCGACGCGCTGGAACAGATAGATACTGAAGACGTGGAACCCGCATTCCATCCGGTAGAGGTCGAGCCAGAGCAGCGAGAAGACGAGGAAGAGCAAACCCTCCCTCAGGAACAGGCTTTCCAGAACACGGAAAACGAGGAAAACGGCATGTTCAAAGGCCCCTCCGCCTAAAATCCTTTTCTTCCCCGGATTTCTACGGAACTGGTTGAATTTTTAAGCTTCCCCGACTCACCAGAAACCATGGACGGATTAAAACAGGTGATC
>JBDGSH010000132.1:0-2433 GCA_042217665.1 Candidatus Nanohaloarchaea archaeon | reverse complement strand
CCGTCGGAAAAGTCAGAGACGTGGAGATCCCCAGTTCAAATCTGGGCCGGTCCATCAACAACTTTTTATAGAGGCCTTTCTGTTTTTGGATCTGTTTTTTCTGTTAGGTTTTGTCTATCGGATGGATTTTTATTGGGGTGTTTACAGTTATCTATTATGTCCTATACTGCTGTGGGTACGGCTTCTGTAAGTGTTGAAAATGTTGACGGTGATCCAGCTGCCGATAAACTTTTTGAAAAATGTATGGAGGAAGTGGATTCTGATGATGTTGATATCGGGTTTCTGTTCTGCTCCGAGAGCTTTGATCTGGAGGCGTTGGTTGGCAGGCTTGGCTACCATGTGCAGGAGCATGGAGGCCAGCTTGTAGGTGGTACAACTGCCGGTGAACTTTCAGTTGAGGGGCCTTCGACAGGTTCTGCGGTCTTGCTTCTGGTTTCTTCGGATGAGATCGAGTTTAGTACGGTGAAGGAAGAGGAGTTGTATGTTGATCCTGTGGCTACTGGCCGTAAGGTTTCAGGGAAACTCAGTAATTCCGGTTTCTTTGATACGGAGAAGAATACTGCTTTGCATGCTATTGTTCCAGGTTTTACTACTGAGCGGCAGGCTGTGGAGTTCCATGTTTTGAAAGGGCTTTTGAAGAATCTTGATGCGTCTATGCCGATTGCGGGAGGTTCTACTGCGGATGATATGGCTATGAAAAACAGTTATCAGTTCTACGGGCAGGATGTGTATGAGGATGCTGCTGTAATGACCGGGATCAGAACTGATCTTGAGATAGTTACTGGTCAGGAACATGGTATGAATGAGAAAGTAGCTACCGGAGTCGTAACTGATGCTGATGGGAATGTGATAAATGAGATCAGTGGTAAACCTGCAGCTCAGTGGTATGCTGATGCTATCGATGAAGATTTAGAGGATCTCAAAGGAACTTTCGAGAACGCTGCAGGTACTGAAGTACAGAATATCTTCGTTCACGCCCTCGAATACACGCTGGGGGTCGAACAAGGTACAGACAATCTAAGAGTGGTGACTCCAGTCTCTATAACTGAAGACGACGGCCTGTACGAAACTGCTGGAGTCTCTGAAAACAGCAATATCTTTGTCGTAACCGGGAAAGACCAGGACATAGTAGAAGCAGCAAAAGACTCATTCAAAGACACGGAAGACTTCCAGACAGTCTTTTCCATAATAAATGACTGCGCGGTCAGAAACGCAGCACTGGAAGACGACCAGAAAGAAAAAGAAATCGATCAACTCAGAGAAAAAATCGGGGAAAACTTCATAGGCTACTACGGCTACGGAGAGATTGGAGGCCAAGACCGTTACTGTACCTTCAACAACCAGACAGTCTCAGGCCTCATGGTAGCAAGGCCTGAATAAGAAGGCCTCTAATCTCTCCTTTTTCTCATGGAATTGCCTGTGGAACTGGTCAGGATATTTAAATAAGGAAGAGGATGTAGTTTAATAGATAGAATGCACAGGAGTTTCTACGAGGTGATGATTTGATATGTCAAGTAAGGAAGAGAAGTTAAATGAGCCTCTTGACGACCTTGGTGATGTTCAGGGTATCAAAGGTGCAGCTGTAGTACGTAGAGACGGATTACTGATTGCCTCGAATTTGGGAAAGGATATAGATGATGATCAGGTCGGAGCTATGACTGCTTCAACTGTAGGTTCCGGTGAGACTGCTTCCGATGCTTTGAACATGGGAGAAGTGAATCAGGTGACGATTGAATCAGAGGAAGGTAAGCTCATCTCCACGGGTGCAGGAGATGAAGGAATACTCACAATCCTGGCGGAAGAAGATGTCAACATGGGCCTCATCAAAGTAGAGATGGGGGATGCCGTTGATAAGATAAAAAAGGTTCTTTAAGGCCTTCAGCGGTAAGCTTACGTAACTCTATGGTTCTAAGTATGGAGTTGACTGAATGGGTTCCGGTCTAGGGATGTGATTGGAGAGATGTGGAGGTCGGTGATGAATTCCGGGGAGCAGGTGTGGCAGCCCTACAGGGTGTGGAGGAAAAGTGCTGGTAGGACCTCCATTGGATCAGGCAGAGTAGCTGACCACGGTGCCGAGTTCATCGAAGGCCTGTCCGATTACTCCGGTGTCGAACTTGAGGACGTTGGAGGTCTCGATGTCGCCTTCGCAGCGATGGGAGATGTGGAGGAGGTCTAGCGAAAGTCCTGCTGGAGGAGACGGTGGACGATGAGAGAACGCTGAAGTACTATCTAGAAAGGGAGTTTGAAGGTGGAGGCCTTTTCTCAGGCCTCCGGGACGTATTCTAGCCGTATCTCTCGTCGAGGTACTCGATTATGTCGTCACTCTCGTTCATGGTTGTGTCTGTGTTCGGGTCGACAAGGACCGGTACCTGCGTCTCCCCGGTCCACTCCTCACCTGTTTCTACATGGCTTCTCTTTCAGGCGTAGTAAGGC
>JBDGSH010000131.1:0-4411 GCA_042217665.1 Candidatus Nanohaloarchaea archaeon | reverse complement strand
ACTGTTCTGCTCTTATCCTGGTTTCTGCCAGGTTTGAGACGTCTCGTGTTGAGTATGTGACTTCTGCTTTGACGGTTTGTTTTCCGGCTAGGGCTGTGAAGAAGGCGCCGCCTGAGATCATTAGGAGGACGAAGATCACTATTATGGAGACGAAGATTCCTTTTCTATAGTTGGACACTGTCTGCACCTGTCAGATCTTCGCCTGTTATGGTCAGTGAACGGGTTTTGAGCGTGATGTTTATCTGGCTGGGTGATCTGCTGGCGAGTATTATCTTGTTGATGGCTTTTGTGCTTCCTTTAGAGTAAACGCTTATGCTTGGAGACTGTTTGTACTTGGCTGTGTAGTTGTATTCGAAGTGTACTCCTTTGAAAGCTTCTTTAACCAGGTCTCTAATTTCTCCCTCACCGCCGCCTCCGGCTTCGTAGCTTCTTAATTTATCTTCCATGTCTTTGTAGTGGGTTACCTGGTATGTCATCCACATGTTTTCGTATCCCAGGTTTTCTGTCTGTTGGTGGACTGTTAGCTGTGTTTCGATCTGTTTCTTCATGAAGATGCTTCCGGACATTATCAGGAATAGGACTATGGGTACGATCGCTACTACCAGTGTTGCCAGGTCTGCGGAGGCTTTCACTGTTCCACCCCTGTCGCTACTGTGAAAGGCTCTATCGACCCGCCTTTCTTTACTCTGGCCAGCGTGTTGATTCCTGCTAGCGGTCCGGGGTTACAGTTGTCGAACTCGTCCGGAGCGTCTCCGTCGCTGTTCACCAGGTGTATCTGTGTTCCTTTCGGGCCTAGGCCGTTAATGTTTTGGAAGCCGCAGTTTCCTGAGTTCACTGTAAGGTTTCCTCTTAACTGTTCGTATTCCAGTTTCCCTATCTGTTTTTCTTCGTTTTCTTTTACTGTCATGTCGCTTGTCATGATGTGGAGCATGCCTGCCTGGTAGTACTGTGTTCTTGAGACTGTGGCGGTTCCGAGATCGGCGGAGCTCTGTATGAATCCTATCTGGATCTTGAACGTTATCATTATCAGCAGCAGCAGGAAGAACGTGGCTGCGATCATTGTGAAGTAGCTTCTATCCACCGCATTCACCTGGTTCTATCTCTACGTTCGATTGTTTGGCGAGGCATATCGTGTTTACGTAGCTGTCGGAAGGTTCTACGGTGTAGCCTACATTGTAGGGGTCTTCTAGCTGGTATGTGCCGTTTTCGTTGTTGTAGCTGTATTGTAGAAATTTTCCTGTTTCATTGTTTATCAGTTTGTAGCCGTTGCCCTTGAAGCTCATCTGTATCCTGCCGTGGTTTAGTGCGTCTAAGCCGTATGCTGCTGATTCTATTCTGTAGCCTACTATATCAACGTTTTCCGCTCTTATCAGCTCTCCCATGTTTAAAACGTTTTTTACGCCTACGGTGGAGACAAATCCAACTATCATGAATGTTACTACCGCTAACACAACCGTTTCCATCAATCCTTTAGACGATCTCATAGCCTCCATCCGGTTTTCCCCGGAAAGTGATTGGGAAGGTTCCGGCTCTTTTCTGTCTGCTGCCTTGAAGACTGCATTCGACTTTGACCTGTTTAGTGGTTTCCTCTGCCTCTAATCTGACTTCATCGTTTTGGAAGATCACTTTGGCTTCGTTGGGAAGGCTTGGTGTCAGGGTTCGTTCTGCGGTGGTGCCGCAGGTGGAGTTGATGGCTCCGGTTATGTACTGGAACTCTCTGGCTATTGTTGCTTCTTCTGCGGATGTTACCTGGTTCCTGACTATGGACGGTATTAACGCTAGCGCTACGAGCAGCACTAATATGCCGGCGATGAAGTTAGCTACCGTTACTCCGGAGGTCTCGGTCATGTTTTGAAGCCTTGCCGCGGTGTCTCAGTTTTTTGGGTTTCGTAGGATGTGAAGTTGATGCTGCCTATCGGGCCTTCAGTCCGGTTTGAGAAGTTGTCTACGCCCTGGTTTCCTTCTTTTACTACCGTCGTCATCATTCCGTACGCTCCTACCAGCAGCAAGGCTGCTAACGCCAACGCCGCCAGTATAGCTGTCTGAGAGTTCATTTAAAATCCTAGAATACCTGTTATAAGGCTTTCAGCGCCTCCTAACTGGTTTTGAATCATAAAGCTCAGTATTGTGACAACGATGATAGTGATCGCGATCGATATAATGATTTTAAGCGGAACATCCATGTAAGTTTATGCGGCCTGGTTCAATTTAAATCTGTCAATCTAGCTGCGTCAGCTTCTCCGCTCAACCTGTAGAAGTTACGTTCACCCTTTCAACCCCACCTGTAAAGCTTCGAACCATGCCTTCCAGCCAGCCGGTGACCGCTCCATAATACAAAGCTACAAACATCAACGCCAGGACAACAGCCGCCACCACAAACACAGGCTTGTCCAAACCCTTCCTCCTTTTCAATTTAACCAGGTTTAACAGGTCTCTGATCATGAGCACAGTACGCTATCACCTTCTACTCTCGCTGTTTGAATCTCGGGAACATAAGGATCGTCAGGACTTGGTGCATCCATCATGTAATACACTTTTCCTACGGTTATCCATCTTGCAGAGGATGAAGAGATTTGAATGTCTGTGCTCACGGTTTGGGAAGAACCGGTTGAACCTTCCGGCCACGCTTTCAGTTCCAGATTATCATCTTGTACATCATATGTAATATTCAGCATCATAGCCGTGGCGGAATCGGCGAGCGAATTAAACTTTTTTGATTCAAATCCTGTTTCTGTACTTTCTCTAACCTTTACAGTTGCTTCCTTTGCTGCTGGATTTCGAACCGCGCCATAATGGTTTCCATCAGCGATCCCTAGATTAATATAATCTTTATCAACGAAAACAGGCATTGCTTTACCAGCAGGAACTTTTGCTTTTATCTTCACTGTACTGTCTTGCTGGTACCTGTTTAGGAATAAACGTTTCAAAATCGTTTGACTAGTTGTGAGATAGTTTATTCCAGTCACTAGGTTTGTGACATTGAAGGGTCCGTTAACACATCCGCTTTCAGTGTAAAGAGCTGAAGACGGTGATCCCTGCACGTATACAGGATTACTTATTTCACCGTAGCCCGGTATACTGAGAGAGCCTACCTCCGTCATTCCTCCTTTACAGATAATATTTATTGGTTCAGCGTTCTGTCCGAGAGGGATTGTATCTCCACAATTCGCTTCTGACGTAGAGCCTCCTTCTGCCTTGTATAAAGTTTTACTGATTTCTTCTGCCTCGCTCATATCAGAATCACTGCTCGTATCAATACAACTTGTCGCGTTCTCCGTGATCTTGACTTTGGGGTAGACCATGTCTTCCTTAAAGAACGTGGTTTTAGCTGCTTCTCCCGAATTATTAATTCTCTGTGCATTGGATTGGATATATCCTGATGCTCCTTTACAGATCTTAAAATGTGAATTATCGAGGAAGCTTCTCATAGATATTTTACCTTCAACGGAGCCTATTTCCGGAGCAGACGTCTCCAGAATCACCGGTACTCCTTCCATCCTCACCCTGTAGGCGTAGAGAGCGCTCTTCGCAGGCTTGCTGAGATGATCAAAGTCTCCTTCTTCTTTATCTTCATCTTCCATAGGATATATTTCCGTATATCGCTGACTGTTATGATTTGGAGTAAGCCCTGTTGGAAGCAGGTAAGAATATCTCCTACCCATCAGGAAGTAAGGCTTGTTTCCATCATTGCCGGTTTTTAAAGACATTCCGAAAAGTGGAGATCGATGTCCCTCCACCCCCATATTGAACTCTCTCTTCACCTCGAAAAGAACTTTTCCGGCTGCTCCTTCCATATCGTAGCCAGGTTCCCGACCTAAATCGGAGGGTACCAAGATTCCTGTCGCAACAGCATGTGTCACTGCAGCAGCACCTGATCCTATTAATACCCCTCCTACACCTCCTGCTGCAAGACCAAGAGCCACACACCCGACACCCGCAGTTGCTCCACAAAACGCAGCTGCCGCTAGTCCTCCTACAACTATCCCCCCCGCAGTTGTTAAGCTTCCAACAATACTTCCTGCAAGATCTCCTATACCCGAACCTACTGCCTGCTTAAGATTCTGAACAGCACTTTCTGTACCGGTACAGGATAACCTGTTACCGCTTTTCACTAAAGGATAAAAACCTCTGAAGCGTCCAGTAAAACCATTGCGATTACCCCTTTGTAGATTTATTTCAGTTTCACCTCCATCCTCTGTTTCAATCGTAGGCTCGTTAAGGAACTCCTCCGGTCCGAAGTGAAGTACTTGATGATCCGTTCCTGCATCATATTCTCCGTCCTTGTCCTTATCTTTAATTAGCGATGAAATAACATGGGCTCCCTGAAGTATTCGGCAGTCCGCGGCGGAAAGCATGTTGTATACTATGGCGGCCTGCATCTGTTTTCTGGCTATGTCCGAGCTGACTCCTT
>JBDGSH010000130.1:0-4470 GCA_042217665.1 Candidatus Nanohaloarchaea archaeon | reverse complement strand
TCAACAGTCTTCTCCAACGAAAAACGTCTAACAGCCTCCCTACACGAATAACTGCCCTGAAGAACCGTTACAACTTTTTCCGCCATGCTTCCTTCAAGATCAAACCGCTCCCCGTTCTCCTCTCCAATAGTCTTATCGAAAGGATGGACATCGGGAGCAACAACCGGAGTGCCACAGGCATTAGCCTCCAAAGTAGAAAGACCAAGCGTGTCACCGGTAGAAGCAGTTACAAAGACATCAAGCGCAGAATAATAAGCCGGAAGCTGTTCACGAGGCAAAAAATCCTTAAAAATCACTTTATCCGGTGCTTTACGCATAATCTTCTTCTTTAAAGGTCCTTCGCCTACAATAATAACGGTTCCAGGCATTTTCTCCGCGTTCTCGACGATTCTGGAAACATTTTTCTCCTTGCTGATCCTGCCGGAGTAACCGATCAACGGGTTCTCAAAATCCTCTTTCAGCTCAAAGCCTTCGGTAGGCTTGAAGAACTCCAGATCTACGCCTACAGGAAGTTTCTCCGTTTCCACACCTCTGTTACAGTCTCCTGTCGAAGTAGTAACCCTGTCAAACCCTCTAAGAAACCTCGACTCCAGAGGAATGTAAGCCTTTGCTAGAGCGTTCGAAAGATACCTGCTTTTCAGGTTCTGCTCAAAATACTCTTCCACCGGCGTATGATGGGTATAAATCTTCGGAATACTCTGTTTATTCGCTACTCTGGCGCCTAAACGCCCCAAAGTAAAAGGCGTATGACAGTGAACAACATCAAGCTCCGGCACATCAACTTTCCATGGCAGAGGAATCCTGTAACCTCTGTAAAACGGGTTAGGAACCGAAGGCAGCGGAATCTCATTCTCTCCAGGCTTGTAATCCGGTGATCCAGGATAGAAAATAAAGACTTCGTGACCTCTCTCCTCCAGTCTTTCCCTCCAGCTCTTCAACGTATAAGTCACTCCATCCAGACTGGGAAAGTAACTGTCGGAGAAGAACCCGATCCTCATAAAAAATGTTTAACGCTCACAATTTTAAATTATGCAAGAACCGGTTACAGTATGGCGGCGCTAGCAAAACAGAGAATCAAAAAACTCTTCAAACAGGCAGAAAAACAGCTCGAAGAAAACCCACAGCTAGCGCAGAAACACATAAAACAAGCCCTGAGAATCGGAGAAAGCCAAAACCAGCCAATACCAAAAAAACTAAAACTCAAATACTGCAGCAACTGCCACACACCTCTAAAACCAGGCAAAAACTGTAAAATAAGAATTAACTCAAAAAAGAACACGGTTAACTACCGCTGCACCAACTGCGGAGAAGTAAAACGCCATGGATACTGACAAAGAAAAAATATTCTGGTTCGGCGCAACCACAGCCATAATTCTAGCGATGATATGGCTAGCAGACGTAGAAAAATTCCTCGAAAAACTTACAGCCGCAGATCCGGTATACCTAATACCAGCATTCCTAGCAGGAACCGCCGTACTGCCAATCTTCGGCTACATATGGTACAGCTTCTTCAAACACATGAAAATGAACGTAAGCTACTTCAAATCGCTCAAAATGTTCCTAGCAGGAGACTTCCTAAACGGAATAACGCCTCTAGGACAGTTCGGCGGCGAACCACTCATGGCATACATAATACAGAAAAATACAGATATAAGCTACGAAAAAAGCCTTTCAACAGTAATATCCGCCGACATTATTAACGCACTACCTGTATTCACATTTACAATAGGCGGCGCAATATACCTAATCCTCTTCCAATCAATAAACCAGCTTTTCCTCAAGACAATGTACATAGCGCTGATAATAGCAATATTCGGCGGAGCACTAGTATACCTGATGTGGTTCAAAGCCGGAAAAATAGAAAACACGTTATTTAAAATATTTGAGAGAATAACAACTCTGATAGGGCACGGAGAACACCTGCTGGAACGAATCGAAAAAAGCCTCAACAAAGTACAGCAAGCCTTCCAGACCATAGGAGAAAGCCCCAAACATCTGGCAAAAGTAGCAATAGTCGCACATCTAACATTTATCCTACATATAATAGGTCTATACTTTGTACTAAAATCTCTAGGAGTAACAACAAATCTAACACCTCTCTACTTTGTAGCAGTAGTCTCAGCTTTCGGAGAATTCTCTCCAACACCAGGAGGCGAAGGAACAACAGAAGCAATAATGTCGGGAGCCCTAACACTCTTCGTCGGAGTATCAATGTCGACAGCAGTCGCAGCAGCCATAATATACCGCCTGACAACCCACTGGCAAAACCTGACGTATGGATACATCTCCATAAATACTCTTAGGAACGGAAAATGACCTACATATATCATTTAGCAGGTGAAAACCTTGAACTGGCTGAAGCAGAACTAGAAGGATTTCTCAAGTCACAAAACATTCAGGAACAACCTGAAAGAAAAAATAAATTGGCATTTACTCAAAAACATCCAAGTCAATTGAAAAGACTGGCGCTGACACATGAAGTAGCGGAAAAAATTACCGAAACCGATTACAAAACACTTGATATCACTTATACACCGGAAAAAAGTTACTCAGTACGGACAGTTCAGATCAAAGGCAAAAACGACTCAGAAAGAATCCAGCGGCAGCTAGGCGAAAATTTAAGCTCAGAAGAGAATCATGTAGATCTTGAAAGCCCTGAAAAAGAGATAAAAGCATATTTATTCGAGGATAGCGTTGTTTTAGGCAGAGTTATAGAAGATATAGATCGAGGACTTTACCAGCAGAGAGCCAACCAGAACAGGCCTTTCTCCTCTCCCGTCTCGCTGGATCCTGTATTAGCGCGAACGCTCGTCAACCTCTCCGAAGTTTCTGCAGGAGAAAAAATACTGGATCCTTTCTGTGGAACCGGAGGAATACTGATAGAAGCTGGACTCTGTGGCGTTATGCCTGTTGGAGCCGACGCAAAACAAGAAATGATAAAAGGAACACGTCAAAACCTAGAGGAATACGGCATAATGAACCATGAAATAAATCAGGAGAAAATCCGGGACCAAGGCTTTGAAGGTGCTGACGCAGTTGTAACCGATCTACCGTACGGCAAGGCCTCAAAAATGGAGGGAGAACCTGTAAAACAGTTTTTAGAAAAAATAGAAGATTTTGAAGGAAAAACAGTCTTCATGTACAACGAACCTGAGCTAGGAGGTTACGAGGCCGACTATGAAATCTATGTCCACAAAAGTCTAACTCGGTATGTCTACAAGCTCTGAGGGCCTCTTCCTACCGGCTCATTGATACCTATTGAACCTACCTTTATAGAATCATTTTCCTCGTCTTTTCTGAGCACATTTTTTACCCCTTCTCCCCATTCCTCTGAATTATAGTCCTGACTAAATTCTCCATCTATGTTAGCATTCAAGACTTGATAGGCTTCGGACGGCGTCTTGGTTTCTGATACGGGAGAATGGGCGATATTATCTTTAAGATCGATATAAAGAGGAGTATTATCTGGAGAGGCGTCTAAAACTCCTATTTCTGCACTTGAAAGAGAAGTAACGACTGCCTCAGAATCGTCTTCAGAGTATTTAATCCCGAAAGCAGAGCTCATGCGTGATAACTAACAGGTAACACTTAATAGCTTTTCGGCTGGCAGGGTTTCATTAAGCTTCACGCCCTCAAGTTAACCATGGATATCTGGACGGTCGGAACCTCAAGCGCAGTACCTACGCGGAAAAGGGCGTTAGCCGCCAACATGATCAACTACGAAGGCGAACGAATCCTGTTCGACTGCGGAGAAGGCGCACAGAGAAACATAATGGCGGGAAAAATGGGGTTAATGAAGATAAGCAAGGTTTTCATCTCACACTGGCACGCCGACCACTTCTCAGGACTTCTCGGCCTAATACAGACACTGGAAATGGAAGGCCGCGAAAAACCGCTTTACATCTACGGACCGCCCAGAACAGAAGAATTCACCGACAGAATACTCGACACAGGCTACTTCAACCGGAGCTATGACATTTTCGTAGAAGACATAGTAGAAGGAGACAACATAGTCGGCGAAGGCTACGAAATAAGACCTTTCGAAGTAGAACACGGCGTAAACGCCTTCGGCTACGTATTCAAAGAAGAAAACAAGGTTAAAGCCGACAAACAAAAAATGAAAGAACTGGGTCTGGAAGCATCACCCAAAATAGGCCGATTAAAACAAGGCGAAACAGTAGAAGCCGAAGGAAAAACAATTAAGCCCGAACAGGTCGTCCAAGAAGTAGAAGGCAGAAAAATAGTCTACAGCGGCGACACAGCCAAATGCCAGGCAATGAAACAAAACGCGGAAAACGCAGACCTGCTAATCCACGAAGCAACATGCACACACGACATGATAGACGAAAGAAAAAACCATACAAGCGCACGCCAGGCAGCAGAAATCGCTGAAGACGCGGATGTCGACAAACTTATACTGACACATATCTCCAGACGTTTTAAAGACAGAGGAAACGAACTACTGGAGGA
>JBDGSH010000013.1:0-13755 GCA_042217665.1 Candidatus Nanohaloarchaea archaeon | reverse complement strand
TCCTCGTCATCGGCGTCTTCGTCTTCTCCATCTTCTTCAGCGGCGGCGGGCTTTTTGCCATGCTTAAATCTCTGATGTTCTCCCTGACATCTCTACAGTTACAGCAGACAACCACCTCCGCGAACGCCCTGGGCTACGCCATCAGCTGTAACGCCGTCGATTCCGGGACTTCTTCCATGACGCTGGCGGACGGTACGGAGATGCAGGTGCCTGCTGACTGCGAGAGCAAGAGTTTTAGTGCTTCCTCTTCGGCCACAGGAGCTATAACCGGTCTCGCAGCCGCCGCTACCACCAGTCCTGTCACGGTACACTGTCCCGGGTCAGGTACGGGTGAGACCTGTTATGTCGAGGGTTACTATATGCCGCAGCCGAAACCCAAGACAGGGGGCTGGTTAGGAGAGTGGATAGCGGGGTATGGTGATCCCCATTTGTTGATATACCATGAGAAGTTCCCGGGGAGTGTAAGGGCTGCTTGGCAAACGACCGCTTTGGACACGGTTCTAGCGAGTGCGGCGGCCGTTGCAGCCCTCAGTTTTGCCATGGACTCTGTTGCCGTCCTGAAATATGGGTCCTCGATTGCTTTCAGAGATCTTCCTGGAGCTGTGGTCAGCCGTGCCATAGGAAAAAATTTCGGTAAGGATACGCTGGGCCGCATCCTGATGAAGAGCCCCTTCGGCCGTGAAGAGGCGGAGCAGATACTTAGTCGCGAGATTTCCGAGGCGGCAGGAGGCGGAGTCACGGAGCAGGAAATCCGTGACACCCTGGCTAAGTACAGCAAAAAGGGAAATATCTTTACAGGAGACCAGGCGGTAGATGAGTTGACATCAAAAGGGGTTTCCCGTGGCCGGGCCCTTGAAGTGCTTCGGACTTTCAGGTACACGATGTCTGAGTCCGATGAGTATCTGGCAAGGAACGTGGAGCGCAGACTCGTCGAGATAGCGGAGGAAGCCACGGAAGGAGGGGGTATCAAGCAGAGTGTCAAGGAGGGGGTCAGGAAGAAGTTCCAAAGCGATATAGAAGATTCCAACAAGATTCTGAAGAGGCTTGGAGGGAGAGCGAAATCACGGTTGAGCGATAGACTCGCGGATACTTTACCTGCTCGGAGGATTAGGGCGATGCTCGACCGAGAGGTAACGGTGGGTGGAAACACCGTCACACTGCGGGAGGCGATACAGAAGGTGTGTCCTAGCTCGAATGTTTGTGGTGTCGATGCGGACTCACTTGACTCCTTCGCCCGTCAACATTTCAGGAAGGTGGGATTGGATCCACAAGTGTGGAAGGGGAAGCGTGCGTTACTTCCTGTAACAGCAGTAGGGGTGGCAGTATCTGCAATCTGGCTGGACTCCGTGGCTAACGACTATCAGGTGTGTGATACTAATTCCCTCTGCGTTGACAGCCCGTTTATCGAGAGAAGAGTTGTCCATCTGGCTGATGAGGCAGCCCAGTACTGGAAGGGGACTTACGTCCACAGCGTTCCGGCCGCGAAACACACGCGTCTTTACACTGCTTCCCCTTGTAAGGCCGATTTGAAGGTTAAAAGATCGACAACCAAGTGCACTGCCGTCTATCAAGGTGGGAGGGTCTGGCTTTCTACGTTCGAGCCGCGTGTACGGCTCCCGAATACGTCCGATTCCGATGCAATCAGTGCACGTAAGAGCTTTATAGAGGGTGTATACTGGACTGCCGGCTACTTTGCCATGGATTCTCTCGGTATCTACGCTGCGGAATACGAGCTGTACGGCGAAAACTCAGAGGTGGACGCTGTCAGCAACTGTGCTGCGAATACAGCCTCAAGGGAGGACGCCTACAACTGTATGGAACATAAAGTACTGGAGAAGGTGATGCGTGATAGACTGGGGTTCGCCCTCAATGGCCCCTTCCTATCGACGCATGACGTTGACAAGTTCACAGGCTTCACAGATACATGCCAATTCAAGCGGAACTTTCTTTACAACGCGTATAAGGAAAAGTATGTGGCGGAGATTGAGCGGCAGTATCCCTCTCTGACGGATAGCCAACTCAAGACGATAGGTGAGAGCACCCCTGCATGTACTAATTTCCTGGAGAAGGCGGCATCAAGCCACGCGTGGGTTCAGCATTCGCTCGTTATGACCAATCGTGATACCGATATGCCTGAGGGTTTTTCCTATGCCGAGGATGTGTTCTCCTCACGTCCAGATACCCAGTTCAAGACGGTAGGAGGGCAAAGTATCGAATTCTCGGTACCTCTTGCCGACTACAAGAACACTAATGGCCGAGAGCAGCTCATAAATAACAAGCTCAATCAGATGAAGGATTCGGTGATATCGGAGGCGTGGGAGAGATGCCAGAATGATAAAGGCCCTTACACGGACTGTGGTGCAAGTTCAGAAGCTGATCTGCGGGCTCAGGCCGAGGTTGTGTTCAGGAAGCCCGCTCCTATCAACTACCATGAAGGGGAGGCGTACGTTGAGTGCAGGAAACCCGCGGCCAGCAACCGACCGAAGCAAATAGAGTCGATAATCACCATGATTGGGACGTACGACGGAAGCAACTTTGAGTCTAAACCGGGCCAGTCAGGATATCGAGACAAGTATAGCGGCGTGAGTCCGAACTTCTGCTATGAATCCCAGCTTAACTGGGAGGATATTGCTCAAGGAGGCGTGGCGGTTCTGGATATCGGTCTATCTATCGCTTCACAGTATTACTTCGGCCCTCTCGGAAATGCTGTTGCTGGCTCGGTTATTGGAGGAGCCGCAGTATTTGCGCAACACCAGATTAATCAGGAGGATAAGTGGCCGAGTTGAGCATCTAACTTAAGATTCCTGGGATTTAATGAACCAGTTGCCGACCTGGACTGAGATATCGGTCGCTCCGTCCGGTAGATAGTCATCAAGGTGGAAAGATCCGCGATATATTCCTGAATCAATCTTCTCCCAGTCTACATATTCCTTGTCTACCACCTGTATATCTTCCTTCCCGTATCTTTCGTGAGAAGGAAGACGTATACTGGAATCGGAACTGATTCTATCTTTGCCTTCGGCGTTTGTATACGAGATTTCCGCCGGAATCCAGTTGTTTGGATTGTCGGTAGCGACGATAGGGATATCATAGGTTTGGTGGAGTCCAGGGGTAAATGACTGGGTCCAGCCGTTATCTCCAACCTTCCAACGCTTGGCACGTGCGGAGTCTTCTCCGACAAAGATTTCTTTCTCAAGGTAAGATGGCCTTGGGAGGTTTGGGCTAAAGGAAAGAGAGATAGATCCGATAAATTCATCGAGATTCCTCGTTTTCACCTCATACGTGTCCTCTCCAACCTTTTGTATCGGAAGATAGTATTGGGGAAAGTTTGCGTCTTTCTGTTCCGCTTTCACCGTCGGCGAATCACCACGGGATTGACTTACATAGTAGGTTCCGCCTGCAGCTGTTGCTGCCGATGTGATAGCTCCCGCGATTAGCTGGCGCCGTGAAAGGGATATTCCGCCCTCATCAACTGTTCCTCCGTCCGCCGCAACCGTTTGAGAACTGTTTTCGTACACGCCCGGTTCACTATCCCGGTCCTCTTTCCCGTGGAGGTAGGTTCGGACCGGACCAAGGTCGACCATTGTAACCACTACATAAGTGTAAAGAAATTAAATAGTTTTGGTTTTGTTTGGAGAATCAGTTCTATTCTATCTATACATAAAGTCATTGCCCTTTACGGTTTTATGAACGTTTCTCCTGAAATTATTTAAGTACGCGGCCTCCAGTCTTGCTTTATGAGGAAGGGAGACCTGTCAACCGGGCCGATGATGGTGGTGTTCATAGTGGGAGCGCTTGTGGTCCTCCTGCTGCTGATAGCGGTCCAGCAGGGCCTGTTCTTCAAAATCCCGGACCCGCTGTACGAACTTATAGACAAGGTGTTGGGCGAAGTATGAGGAAAGGGATCTCCACCTCCACCCTGATGCCTCTATTTGCTGTATTCGTCGCCGTAAGCATCGCAGGTATAGCGGTGACGGGGAACCAGGGGGTGATACCGTCGGCGGGGAACTGGCTGGAGAACGCCCTGAACTCCAGCCCGGAACAGTGTCGGGGACACTGTGAGGACGGTGATAGCGGTAACGGTGGAGAAGACGGCTGTGGTGACGGTACCTGTGGACCAGGAGAGACACCTACCAGCTGTCCTACCGACTGTTCACAGTTTGCGTCTTTGAACTTCGCCGAAGGGATATTCCAGAGTCAGAGCGGTAACTGGTGGGTTATCGGTACCGGCCCCGCTACCCAGAAGGTTTACAAGTTCACTTCTGGCTGGAGCTATACAGGGACGAGCTACAAAGTAGGCGATGAAGACGTGTATCCCATGGACCTCTACCAGGACAGTAACGGGGACTGGTGGATGGTAGGGAACGAGCACGACAAGGTCTACAAGTACGGTTCTTCCTGGGAGAGCGTCTCCAACACCTATGACATCAGCGACCAGGTAGATAGGCCTGGAGACCTGTTCAAAGGTGAGAACGGTAACTGGTGGGTGGCGAACCGGAAGAGTTCAGGGACCGCAAGTATCTACAAATACGACTCCGACTGGAACTACGTAGGGGAGGAGAGCCGTACCGAGTCTACTCATGATATATCCGGCAGAGATGAGTATCCGTCGGCAGTATTCCTGGAATCGGACGGTTCAAGGTACGTTTTCGGCCAGGAGAACAACCGGATCTACCGTTTCGATTCGAGCTGGAATCATCAGGAGACCATCAATCCAGAGGGTATACCCGACAATTACGCGGGAGGCCTTATTTCTGCCTACAGACTTTCTAACGACAAGTGGTGGGCGATCAACCAGAGTGGCGGGGTGCCGGACGTACAGGACAGCATCGTTTTCTACGGCACGGAGTTCAACAATCCAGTCAGTTACCAGATCGGTGACTCTGTGGATGCCCTTCCTGTAGATATATACATCGATTCCGATGATAACATATGGATCCTGGGACAGGAGGACGACAGCATGTACAGGATAGACATGGGAAACTATGGAAACCCGGATTTCGTCCAGGAGATCTATGATCTCTCCTCGACCCTTGATGGCGAGCCTATAGGTATGTACGAGGATTCCAGTGGGAACTGGTGGATAACTTCGGACAAGGGGAAGGTTTACAAGTTCGACTCAGGCGGTAGCTTCACAGGCACCAGCTACGATCTATCGCAGGAGGATTCTGCGCCTACCGATGTGTGGAAGTCTGGAGGCGACTGGTACATGCTCGGATGGGATACCGCCACGGTGTATAACTATGGCGGTAGCTGGCCTTCATCGGATTCCGGAAGGTTCAGGGTGGACTCAGAAGATGACCATCCTACAGGCATCTATCAGGTCTCTTCAGATGAATGGTGGATGGTAGGGGAATCCGACAAGGCCTACAGGTACAATTCCACCTGGGACTATCAGGACGAGAGCCATGACCTCAGCGCACAGGATATGAGCATACGTGACGTCTTCCAGGCATCCAACGGTAACTGGATGGTCCTGGGGGTGGGCGGTGATACTCCGAAGGTCTATAATTACACCTCCGGCTGGGATTTCCAAGAGGAGTATACACTCCAGAAATAGCTGGTCGCTGTTTCTGAGAAGAACAGGAACAATTATAACGTGGCTGTTTCCAGTTTGAGACATGGAAAAGGGGAAGAGTGTCGGCAAAGGACTGTTCGATTCGATTATGCTTCCCGTATTGGTGGTTTCTATAGGGGTTGTTATCATAATAACAGTCACTCTGGGTAGTCAGGGACTGCTGGAACCTCTTGGTATAGATCTAGGCAACTCACTGAACGCATCCACTCCGGATGCTAAATGCGGGAACACTATATGTGAAGAGGGAGAAACCGCGTCCAGTTGCCCGGCCGACTGCACCAACCCCGCGGGAAAAGTCGAAATCTCCTGGGGTCGCAGGTCTTCGAAATGGGCTGTTGAAAGCCCCGACACTGTAATCAATCTGTCCGTAAAGGCTCATAGGAGAGGCTCTATAGTGGGTAAACCCCCTAAAATGGTTATACAGTACCGGGAGGATGATCCAGGGGACTGGACTGTTATCGCCTCTAAAACCTGTTTCAGTTCAGGCTCTAAGAACTGCTTCCTGAAAACCAATATCACGTTTCGCAACGTCAACAAGTACTGTAAGTACCGGGACAATCAGATGGTTGCCACGTTCCGCGGCAAGATAGAGGTTGTAGAACCTAAAACTACGTCCCAGGCAACCTATATCGGCCTTGAACCCTGCCAGTGCACCGACCAGTGCCAGACCCACAGCGACTGTGCACCTGCATACTGCGGAGACTTCGACTCGGATCCGTGCAAGGAATGCGGAACACCGTAAAGTCTTCCCCGCGGTAAACGTTAAAACGCGGGAGGACACAACTAACCGGTATGGGTTTCACAGGTGGGAAAGGCCAGTTACCGAGTTACGTTTCGATGGTAATAGGGATCCTTATAATCCTCGGCGTCTTCCTCGTCATAGGCCTCGGGCTTCAGGGAGGGAAGGCGGGAGTTGCCCGAGATCTGGCCAAGGCAAGACTGAAACGTTTCGTGGGAGAGGTCGAGTACGGATGCAAGATCGGGGAATCCGTTGAGAGAACATTCACTTACGGCAACCTGCAGGGTATAAACAAGGTCAGGTTCGAGAACGGGAAATACGTTGCCGTCCTCCAGAACGGTAAAGTTTCCACGCCTCCGAAGGAATGCGACAACGTCAAGATTTGCAGTTCGGGAAGCGGTTACTCGTGCAGTCCTGGAGGAGTTGTGCAGGTGGATGAAGGAGGTACGAAGGTCAAGGTCTTCCACGACTTCCAGGGAGGAAACCAGAACATCTCGGTAAAGGACGTGTCATAACGTGTTAACCTGTAAAGGTTCAGGCCGTGAAGGATCGGTACTTCCCGAACACATAATCTGTATAGCGGTTTTCGTACTGGTGCTTTCACTGTTCTTCTCCCAGGTCAACGTGGGCAAGATGGTTGGGCAGGGGTTGAGCCGGGACGCCGCCAAGGTCGACGTCCGGAAGATCGCGAGTTCGATGCAGATGATGAGTTCGGAAGGATCCGCCGTTAAGAAGATAGGACTGAACAACGACTACGACACCGTACAGTTAATGAACGGAAAGGTCGTGCTGAGAGGGGACTTCAAGGACTCCCCCGTGACGTGGAAATACCCGGAAAGATTCAACGCTTACGGTTCGTCGTCGGGGGAAGGTTCTTCAGGGGCGATAGCGGCGAAGGACGTTGTATGCCTGGAGAAGAAAGGTATGACTTTCAGGCTGGGAAGCACCCCGTGTGAACTGGACACGTGCAGTTCCGGGACCTGCAGCGCTCACAAGGTGGGAGGTGCACCTGTATACGGTTACACCTGCAAGAACGGGGTTTACACGTCGGAAAACTTTTACACGAGGTACTACTCCTCGGCTGAGTCCGGGTGCGGGCCTTCGATGCAGGGGCAGGAGTTCGCCCAGGTCAACAGGTTCTTCTGCCCTGACACGGTGAAGAAGGGAAGCAACTACGGGTGCTACGGAGAGGTCACGTGGAACTGTTCAGAAGGCGCGGGGAAGATGCATATGTGGGTGAAAAAGGACGGTGCAACGGTCGAGAGCAGGTCTATACAGTGCACCTCGATTATAACCCATTCAACCATCAAAACCCTTCTCTCAGGTTCTACCGGAGAATACCGGATACGCCTTAACGTTTCAACTCCAAACATCCAGAAAACAACAGGGAAGATACTCCATGTCACACAGTAAGAGGTGATGAACTTGCGGAAAGGAATGGTCGGCCCCATCATCGCAATCGCGCTTATACTGGCGGGTATCGTTTTGATGACGGTGCTTTCCGGTGTTACGGAGACCACGGCGGGGGAGGAACTGGAAGTGCACCTCCAGAACGTTTACTCGGGTAACGTCCTCGGGGAGGAGATCATGTCCGCTGGCTGTGCAACCGTGTCAAGAGGAGTTTTCAAGGAGGGAGCGGTCATATCCGGCGACTTCAACTGTACCATAGTCCGGAGACCTGTGAACGTCAGGTTCAAGTTTTCAGGCCGGACCTACGACTGGGTCCTGAGGAAAGGGGTCGGCGGTGTACGCGTATCCAAACCAGGCGGTAACCCGTCGTTCTCACAGTCATACTCCGTCCTGGTGTACGACCAGGTAACGGGAGAGTACGAGAACGCAACCCTGAAGGTGGGAGAAAGATGAGGAAGGGACAGAACCTGATAGAACTCACCCCGACCCTTGTATTCGCCCTGATAATAACCACTGTTTTCCTGATGCTGAACGTCGGCCTCTACGCGATGCAGCACGGCCAGTACGTCAGCCAGATTACCGAATCCCAACTTGTGACCGTGTCCCCGAACCGGATACCTGAACTCACCAGGCAGTCCTCCGACCTGAGGGACACCTCCGCCCTTCCCCGCCTCATCCTCTCCTCCCACTACTCCGGCGACAAAACCGTGAGGGAGAAACTGCAGGAGTACCTGTACTGCAGTAAACACGGCCTTGGAGGGTGCTCCTTCGACTCCTCACGCCTCAAATCGGTTGCGGACGGTTTGATATCCCGGGATTACATGATAACCGTGGGTTACCGGGGGGAGACCGTCAGCGTCGACAACGTTGCAGTGGATTTCCAGGCGTCACAGGGACCTTCCAAGTACAAACTACTGGTTCCCGCACCGGGAGGCGACCGGATAGGGTTCGAACTGGTTGTAAGCGGATACCCTCAGTCGTTGAGGTGGTCTAAATGAAGAGGAAGGGAGGATGCACTGATGCGGCGCTGGTCCTCGCGGCTATAATCATAGGCCTCGCCTCCATAGGGATGCAGGTCTACGCTCCTACCCCGCTCGTGAACGCCGCCCAGAACTACGTGGGCGAGACGCAGGCCACGATGAAGGCCGAGGAACTTCAGAACCATTTGGAGGACCACTACCTTGAAAGCGCGATGAACCTCAGCGTATACCAGTCCGCGTACGAGTTCGGTGGCGGGGAGTTACCTCCAGGAAAGAGGGGGTTGGATGACTGGAATGAATCCTCTATACCCTCCGAGGATGAGTACAATTCAGCTCTGGAGGAGAAGATGGAGAGAGATTTCGAGGCCGATTATTTCCCGGGAGTGGATGTTCCCGAAAGTTGTGAACTCGTGAACCCTGCACCCGGTAGCGACGAAACCCCTGTCAGATTCTCTATCGACGACAGGTACGCGAACAAGAGTTCGGAAGTAGGTTTCAACTTCAGCTCGAAGCCGAAAGACCCTCTGAAGGTCAAGTGTAAATCTGATACTTCCTCCACCACTATCGGGATGTCGGACGAGATCGAGAACCGGTTCCACCACATCCGCCTGTTCCACATGTACAACCTCACCCAGAACCTGACCTCCAACAAACGGTTCCGGTTCCTGGTCGAAGGTGCGGCGATGAACGTCTCCAAGTACCTTCGTTTAAGATCGGATCCCGAGAACCAGAACTGCAACCCTGATGGCGGTGACGGAACCAACGCGGTCGGAAGCGAACCATACAACGACGGGCCTGACTGCAGGCCGAACAAAAAAGAGTTCAAACCCGGAACCGAAGCGTTCAACAAGACGGTACACGCGGCCGAGGAGAAATACGAAAACCGAGTGAACAGGACTGTGCGTTCGAATCTGAACGACATAGCAGATAAATTCCAGAACAATCCCGAGAAATGGCTGCCCTCAACTGTTGACGCCTCCAGGCTGGGAGGAGACCTGAAGGTAAAGATAAACATCTCGGACTTCGAATACCACCTCTATAACATCAGGAGGAACTACACCGACCGGAAAGTAGTAGGCTGCACCCAGTCCGCGGCCGATACCTTTTACGTGAGCGATGTATCAGCATCTGGGTCCACCAGCGGAACCTCCTGCTCCTGCAACTGGCCTAGCAATTGGGAAAGCAACTGCGCCTCGGGATGTGGCACGATATGCAACGGCAACCTGGACTGCACGAACCGGGGAGGTTACGACTGCAAAAAGGGGGGATGTAACAACAAATGCGTGGACACGGACGGGGATGGGGATGCGTGCGACACCTCGGTCTCGGTTAAAGATACCTGTAGCAACGTGGACTGCGGATCCAACTCCGACATCAAGTCGGAGGTTAACCAGGACCTGTCTTGCAGTTGCCCCTCCTCCTACAGCAACTGCGACGTGCCTTCCTGGTTCCCGACCTGGACGGACCCGTCGGCGTCTGTCAACGACAGCAAGGCGGAGAGTATCGACGGCGACGTGAGCGGCCTGCCCACAAGCCCCACAGACTATCCTTCCAGGGACTGCATAGGAGAGAAAACCAGTAGCGGGTACTCCAGCGACAGCTGTGAACTGGACAACGCCTGCAACATCGCCCCCCTCGGTTACCGGGCGGACACCCGTAACTCGCGGCCAGGAGATGCAAAAGATTACGCGGACGAGGTCGGCGCCTTCAGGATATGCTCGAACACCGAAGACCTTTACACTGGCACCGACAACCCGTGGACGATAAACATCTCCAATGACAGTTCCGACAACTTCGAAGGGAACTGGAACAACTACCGTTTCGAACAGAGGTACTTCGAAGACGATTACAGCCTCGGAACCGGAAGGACCACCAACGTGGCCTTCCGTCGTTCCACCGTTAACAAGATGAACCTGGTCAGGAGGTCTGCCGCGTGCGGTTCAAGTTATTCCTGTATGAACACCTCGACCACGGCTTGTACGGATACAGGAAGCAGTTGTTCGGGAGGACCTGACATGATGTGTTGCTGTACGGAAACCTGTACAGCCAAGAAGAGCAAGTGCAGGGTGGGTGAAAGCTGCAAATACGACTTCGACGCCACATGCACGGTCGACCTCGGAGAAAATTCATACACCGATAAAGCCTACGAGAACGAGATTGTGCAGACCACGGGCAACTACAGATTCAACCTGAAGGCGTACGTCCGCCTGAAGATAACCGTCACCGATACAAGGTACAGGATACCTACCCGGAACGGGTTGAAGCATCCCAGACTTGTCGTTTACTACGACCAGTACGCCGTCTCGACCTTCGACAGGAGCAGTATCGACTCCGTTTCGTACTGTAACCCTTCCCCGCCCTACGACCCTGACGGGTAAACACTCACGGTTTTAAATTCTCCGTGTTAACCCTGCTGTGGAGGTGCAGCATCAATGCCAGAAGAAGACGATGACAACACAGTGTACGTCGGCTCCAAACCCGCGATGAGCTACGTCCTGGCGGTGCAGACCCAGTTCGAGGACGGTCAGGACACGGTCCACGTCAAGGCACGTGGAAAAGCGATCGCCACAGCCGTCGACGTCGTCGAGATAGTCAGGAACCGGTTCATGGAGGACGTGGAACTGGACGACATCGACATAGGAACGGACGAGATTACGACGGACGAGGGAGAGGAGATGAACCTTTCCTCCATCCAGATTGACCTGGCGAAGTAGACGGAAGGAGGGAGATTTTCCTCCCTCTCACCCCCTCTTATTTTTAAACCAGTCCAAACGTATTTATACCGCACTCGATACAGTGGTACACATGGGCAGGAAAGGAATCGGTTTCACGCTCACAATCGTCGTCGTAGGAGTAATCCTCCTCATGACCGCTTTGTCCATCATAACCCTTGGAGGCTCCAGCATCTCCCAGTTCTTCAACGTCCTGCAGTCCAAGCAGGGACTGGCCACCAAGTGCAACGATGTGGCCCAGAAGGCCCAGAACTACTGCGATAACTACGTTGCGACCGAGAAAACAGCGGTTTTCGACGAGTCAAGTGGAGACGGATATTTCAACGCAAGCGACTCCTACTCCATAGCCACCAGTTACAACTGTGGAAACACGAAGGGAGGAAGACAGGTCACGGGATTGCCTTCCACTGCCGGCTCCGCCCAGGCCACTTTCTACAAGTGGGCTTCTGCCAGTCTTGGGGGCACCCATCCCACGACGGCATCCGGAAACCACAGCGAGGTAAAGAAGGTCGTGGCGTACGAGAGAACCGCCATACAGGAGAACTGTGACTGGACACAGCACTCGCCCGTGGACCAGTACGTGACGGTTAACGGCGACCAGGTCAGTTGCGTGACCGAAGGCTTCGTCCAGAGCACGACCTGCCCCGCCAAGTAAACTTTTATTAGCTGTTCTTCCGAAACCTCCTGCATGAGGCGGGGAATAAGTTTCACGTTGACCGTGGTCGTGGTTGGGATGATTCTCATCCTGACCGCTCTGTCCATCATAACCCTTGGAGGCTCCCAGATATCCCAGTACTTCAACGTGGTCGGCTCGGAACAGAGCGCGGCCGCCGCCTGCCACGACGTCGAGATGGCGGCCCACAACTACTGCTCCGGTTACACCGCTCACAAGGTCAGGGTGAACCATACCGACAGCAACGGAAACGGCGAGTATGACACCGGGGACCGTTACTACGTCGTGGACGAGGAGAACAGGTGTGGAGAAACGTCAGGCAGTCGAAAGCCGGGGGACAGCCTTTCCCAGGTTTACTTCCGGGAGATGGGGGTCAGTGACGGGACATCTATAAGCAATCCTCCCAGCGATGTCACGGGGTGGACCACGAACGGCTACCTTCAGACCGCTTCGGACTCGCGGTGTGACTGGACCCAGCACTCGCCCGTAGACGAAACCGTTGTAGTTAACGGCGACGAAATCAACTGCGTGGAATCCGGTTATGTCAGGAGCACGACGTGCCCGGTCAGGTAACCTTTATTTACCACCTTTCCAACTTTAGGTTATGGGCAGGAAAGGAATCTCCCTCAGCCTGACATATGTGGTCCTCGGTCTGATACTGATTGCCACCGCTCTCACGGTTATAATGTACTTCACCGGCAACATGGACACTGTAAGCAGGATAGTGCAAGGGAACCTGGGGGAGAGCAGGAAGGATATCGCACAGCAGCAGTGTCTAATGGACAAAAAACAGATTTGCCAGGGGAGATCCCAGAACTACGAGTGGTGGAAAGACGTTTCGTACAATGGCAGACCGTGCGGCGAATACTGGAACAATCAGGCAGATATACCAAGGTGTGAATAGATGGGTAAGGGACAGTTCTCGACACCGGTGAAACTGGTTCTAGGCGTTGTAGCTATCCTCGTGGTCGTCGTGATAATCATCGCGGTCACCCGTCCAAACCTCCTCGGGTTTTCCAGAGCCGCTAACCAGAGTATAAACGAGAGTATAGGCGGGATTCAGGATTTCCTGTGAGACGTATGCGCCGGGAAGGACAGATGAGGACCGTTATCTTCGGTGCGGTGATCGGCCTGGTAGTTCTCGTGGTTTCCCTGTCATTCGCCCCGAAGATACTGAACGTTGTGAACCCGATAGGCAATGAATCCGTGCAGGACCTCGATAACCTGTCTGATGGAGGGGAAAATGGGAATGGGGGAGGAAACGGCGAGGAGAATAGTTTTGTCTGGGAGGAGTTGAAGGTGTATAGTGGGGTAGGGAATAATATTGTATATGAATTGAAGTTTTCATCCGATGTTGATTCCGGAAGTGTTTCTGTATCTGATTTTGATGTTGGGAATTCCGAAAGTGTTTCAGGTCAGGTTGTTGAAGTTGTTTGGTCGGGGGCGCCTGCACCCGCGGAAGGGGCGACTATGGATATTACTATTGAGGGCGAGGTTGTTGCTGCGGATGGAAGCGGGACTGTGAGCTCGGAGACATGCTCGGACGAATACAATGATGGATCCACGACCGAGTGCTAGATCTGTTACGTCAGGCACAGGCGATGAAGTTGAAGTAAGCGATGATTCCGATCAGGATCATGAAA
>JBDGSH010000129.1:0-6469 GCA_042217665.1 Candidatus Nanohaloarchaea archaeon | reverse complement strand
GAAGCAGAACTCACAGTAAACGTAGAAAACCAGGACGGAGACGAACTTGACGCCCAGGTCTCCATGGACAACGGAGAAAGCTACACAGGCTTCACAGGCAGCGACGGAGAAAAAACATTCACAGTAAAGCCAGGCGACTACGAAGTCACCGCCTCAAAACACGACTACACCACAGAAACACGGGAAATCAGCCTGGAAGACGGCGAAGAAAAAAACGTAACAATCACGCTTGAACAGCTGGAAGACAGCAACACAGCCAACCTCGAAGTAATAGTAGAAAACGAAAACGGGGAAAGACTTGAAGACGCGTCCGTAGCTGTAGAAAACGGCGACTCAAAAACCGACTCCACGGACAGCGACGGAGAAAGCCGTTTCAGCCTTGAACCAGGAGACTACACTATAAGCGTCTCCAAACCAGGCTACAGCTCCAAAGACAAAACCATAGAACTGGAGGAAGGAGATTCAGAGACAGAGGTCTTCACACTGGGAGAACAAGGAGAAAAAGCCATAGAAATACAGTCAATCAGCTACCCCGACACGGTATGCAGAGGCCAAAGCTTCACAGCCGACGTAACCATCCAAAACCAGGGCGGATTCCACGAAATGGTGACACTCACAGGAACAGGCCTCGGAAGCATAAATATAGGAGAACGGTTCTCGCTCGACCAAAACGCCGAAAAAACCTCAGAACTGGTCTTCACAGACGTACAGGGCTCAGGAACCGAAGAATTCGAAGTAACAGCCACAAACCACGACACAGACAAAGAAACACGGACAATAAACGTGAAAAGCTGTGTCACAACAACGCCTCAAAAGGAACAGGCAAGAGGCATCACAATGAGCGTGGAACCACAGGAAGTCGTGGTAGGCAACTCTGTACACGTCAAAGGCTACGTAAACGGAATAAAAGGCAGCGCAAACGTTGAAATCCGATTAAACGGAGAGAGAAAAGCCCGGGTGGCGACACAGCCCGACGGCTTCTACGAAGTCTACCTCAAGCCGGGAGAAGTAGGCGACGCCACCATCTCAGCAACCACTAAAGGAGCGTCCGCATCCCGCACAATCAAAGTAGTGCCGACAGCTACTGTTGACTCGGTTGAGGCGCCGCGGAAAGTGTTTGAAGGTAAAAAGTTCGAGGTCTGCACCTCGGTCTACTCACAGGTAACGCCGAAAGTCTACCTGATCCGGAACAACAAAGTACTGAAAACCAAGAACCAGGCAGGCGACGTCTGCTTCCAGACCAAAGCATATGAAACCGGGACACAGAAGTTCACGGTCAAAGCCTTGGCAGGAGGACGAGGAAACTCCGCATACACAACTGTAGAAGTCCTGCCGATGAGAAGCGAGGTTTCAAGCTTCTCGGACCAGGTAGCCAGCGTGGAATCAGAGGAAGGACTGATCAAAGTCGAGCTCTACAACACGCATGACGAACTGCGGCGCTACCATCTCTCGCTGGAAGGACTTCCTTCAACCTGGCAGGGTCAGAGCCAGAAAGAAGCGGTACTAAACACAGGCGAGTCAGAGACGGTCTACTTCTACCTGACGCCGCAGGAAGCCGGCGACCGGGATCCCGTAGTAAAGGTAGAAACCGACGGAAACACGATCTACAGGCAGAAAATCGATCTGGTGACAGGAGGAATTAAAGAGCCCCGGGAACAGGGCTTCCTCTCCTCACTCGCCGACCTCCTCCCCTTCTAATTTTATTGATTATCTCAAAGCATGCGTGTGACTACCAATGAATATATAAAAATTAAGACTAGTGTTATTACATGGTGACAATTAACATGAACAGACTTTCCAAAGCAGCAGTACTCGCAACCCTTGTAACAGCCTTATTTGCGGTTTCAGCCGCAGCACCGCTATCAATGAACGTTTTTCCGGAACAGTCCTCAGCCAGGATCGACTCATTTACTTCTTACGAGTTAAAGCTGGAGAACACCGGAACAGTGAAAGACATATACTATCTATCGACATCCAACGTCAACGAAGTACGTGTAGCACCTGACAAAGTCGAACTACAGCCTCAGGAAGAGAAAACAGTTAACGTATGGTTCAACCCGGCTGTAGACAGAGAAGAAGGAACCTACAGCTTCAAGATTACAGCTGAGTCCAGAGCCACAGGCAACAGGTTCTCAGTTACGCCTTCTATAAACGTGATAAAAGAACACGACGTCTCTCTACAGGTAACCAACTCCAGGACCGCCTGTCTAGGGGAGAAAGCTTATTACACTGTTAAAATCAGTAACAATGGAATCCAGAGAGAAAAGTTCAGGATTACTACAGACTACGGAAAGCTTTCACAGAACTCGGTAACGCTGGAAGACGGAGAGACCAAGGAAATACAGCTACAGGCTTCCTCCAAGCTTCCTACCGAGAAAAGCTTCAACGTGGTCGCGGCTTCACCAACAAGCTACGCACAAGAGATTGAAAACGTCAGATTCACCGCAGAGCACTGCTGGGACTCGGAAGTTGTCGTGACGCCGAAAAACAAACGTGTCGCGGCATTCAACGATGCCAGCTTTAAAGTAACCGTCAGAAACAAGGGAACAAAGGATGACACGTTCACTCTCTCCGCCACAAAAGGCGAGTTCGAAGACTCAAAGCTTGAAGTCGGTTCCGGAGAGTCAAAGACCACAACACTGACCGTAACACCTGAAACACTTGGAAAGAGAAGCATCCAGGTAAGAGCGGTCGGAAACTCTCAAAGCTCTCAAACCGTTTCAGTTAATGTCTACAACGGAATGAAGATGGATGTTCAGGCATCCGACAGAACTGTCTGCGAGGATGCCTCCACTACTTCACAGGTAGAGATCACCAACACAGGAAAAGCCGATGAAACATTCAGTGTTTCCGCCACATCTGGAAAGCTTTCCGCCTCAGAGGTCTCAGTGCCGGAAGGCAGGTCAGAGACTGTAGACCTCAAGTTCAGCGGCGCAGCCAGAAAGCCCGGAAAGTACAGCTCCCAGGTAAAAGTGAAAGCTAAGACGTTCGGAAAACCTGTAGTAAGGGAAAACGTCGAATTTACTGTTGAGAACTGCTGGGATCTCAGGATGAACGTTATCCCGAGAGTTGAAAGCGCGGGCGACAACCGTTCCACGGTTTACGAGGTCAGGCTGGAGAACACAGGAACCAAGAAGAACACCTACAAGCTTGACTACGAAGGACCTCGCTGGGTTTCGATCGAACCCGGAAAGGTTACGGTTGCTCCGGGAGAGACAGAGAAAGCCTTCATCTACGCAGGAATCCCGTTCAGAAAGAAAGGTGAGGTAGAGATCACAGCAGAAGCGGTAGGACACGACGTCAAGAAGTCAGAGACCATGAAGCTGTTGATCAACAAAGAAATAGAGGAGGCGATAAAGGATGAAGCCAGGCGAACCGGCTTCGACGTTCCTGTTGAAGGAAACGCGGCCAAGATCGCGGCTTCAGTCCTGACAGGGATTGTACTGGCAGGAGCAGTCCTTCTCTTCTCCTAAAACTTTCTTTTTTACTGTCTTCTTCCTTCTACGGTTACGGCTGTTGATGTCTCTCTCGTGTAGCCGTACTTGGCTTCCATCTGAACGTTGTATGTTTTCTGACCTGAACCTTCAGTCACAGAGTCTGTCTGGTCAATGCCGAAGCACTGGATTCCTTTAGAACCGACAAGTTTGACAGTCACTGAGTTTTTATCCGTATCAGTCTCCGGGTTGGCGTCCAGGTCAAAGTTTCCTACGTCATGGACTGTAAGCTTTACCTTATCGGCGTTCGAGTCATTTACATTGTATACTCTATCACTGCCGGTTAAAGCTGAGTTAGATCCGTCTACGAGGAACGGAGTTCCGGAACCTTTGTTTCTGACTATTACGCACATTTCAGAGTTTGGACCTGTATCCCCACTGTACTGAATAATTGGTGTTGCTGTTCTGACATCTAATTGGATTGGACCTGAAGATGTATCTACTGAGGGCTGCTTTCGGGCTACCCCGGACTCTCTGAATCTTTCCTGGCTCATTACCTGGATCTCTGTCTGAGCAGAAGTGTTATACGTATAGAAAAGCTTTCCTAGGAAAGTGTATGAGATTGTGTTCCCTTGACCTATCTCCGGAGCGGTCATGCTTATAGTCGCTGTCGCGGGAATTGCAGGGTTGTTCTCGGTTGGAGCTCTAAGAGTGTTAAATGTTGAAAGCGTTCTGCCTCCTGTTGAAGTGAGATCCCTATTTACTCCTCTCCAGGTTCTTTTCTGCCCAGAAGTGCCGAAAGGAGGGTTGAAAAGCCTGAAGGCGACGTTTTGAGCGTCAACATCCCCCTTGTTCTTCAGCTCTATATTGAATTGAACTGTTTGACCTGCCGGAACAGGATTAGGGAATGCGGAAAAATCCTGGATTTTAATGGGAGAGGTCGAAGGCGTGTTCTGGTTTGAGTTTCCTCCGCAGCCTGATGCTACGACTGTTGCGGCGATGATGAAGATTGCGAGTATGTTTTTCCGGTTCATTGATTATTCACGAGTCGTATATCAAGGGTTGGTTCTTTGATGTATTTATAAGATGTGGAAAGGAACAGGTTGCGGGTCGCTTTCTGCGAGCTCTGGACCCTGCATGTGGCGGTTAGCTTGTTGCCGATCACCGGTTTGTCGGTTTCCGGACAGCCTTTGAACAGGTTCTCCGGCGTGTAGTTGAATCTGAGGTTTGAGCCTAGCCTTCCCTTGCCGTCTTCCACTATTTTGAAGGTCAGCATGCCTCCTGTCTCTACAGCTACCGGGGCCTCTGTCTCCATTGTTACTGAGACTTCAGGGTTTCCGAAGCTGACCGCTTTCTTTTTGGAGCGGTTGATCTTTAATGCGGGTTTGAACTCTAGCTTAAGCGGCCTCCTGTTCTTTATCCTTGACCTGTACTCCAGGTGGAGCTTGACCGTTACCTGTTTTGAGGGGAATCCTCTGACTGCTTCCCCGCCAGGAGCCTCTACCTCCCAGGTACATCTCATTCCGGGGTAGACTCCCTGTTTTGCGGCTTTAACTTTTCCAGATGTACAGCTCGGTTCCGAAACATTCAATGCGCCGGTGTTGTAGAGGAAAACTCTGGGATCCAGCTCTCTGGGTATGTAGTTCTTGGCTTTCAGCGTTATTATAGCTCTCTGGCCTGGCCGAAGCGTTTTATCCGTTATCTTAAATGTTTCGATCTGTAGACCGTTCCAGAGCTGAGAGTTCTGATTCGTTGCTCTGTTGTCCTTATATTTTGGCTTTGGTTTTGTGCATCCGCTGGCAGCCACTGCTACGCCTAAAAGTATTATAACAAGTAGTCTACCTTCCACGGCTTTTCACCTCTATTCTTTTGGAGCCTAGGTCTCTTACGTAGGTGTAATCCGTTACTACCGAGATCTCTCCTCTTATGCTCGGCTTATCCAGCTTTTTGTCTGCTTCAAACCGGCATCTCAGGATTTTGGACTGTCCCTGGTAAAGCCTGATCGGTTTTTCCGGAGTAACGATCTTGGCGTATTTATTGTCTTGTTCTGCTGCTTGCATATACTCTGCTGCCTGGCCATACATTCCGAGCATTCTTTGCTCCGCTGTAGGTAGCTCGCTGATCTCCGGTATGTCGTGGTCTCCGGGTTCTTTGACGTTGAAGTTGCAGCTCTGTTCTTTGATTCTCAGGTTGTCTGAGACCGAGATCAAGGGGTTTTCCAGTTTTACTATGCCTCGGAAGGAGCTTTCCTTAGGCTGTTTGTTTTTAAGCTGGACCAGTAACTCTTTGGTGTCTGATTTCAGGTACGTGGCCTGTTTCTGGGTGGTTTCGCCTATAGTCTCGATCCCTATCTTCATGGGTCCTTCGGAGGATTTGTAGCCTAGATCCGGTGATCCTGAAACCTCTGTACTGTTCTTTATCTGTAACTGTCTGTATGCATAGACTGAGTACTTGAACGGGAGTTCGAACCTTAGGTTGCATTTGTAGCCGAAGATAGGTACCCGGGACTTGTCATTCTGTTTTAGTATCCAGCTCATTCTTATTCTCTCGCCCGGTCTGAGCTTGTAACTGGATTTCTTTTCCGGTGCTGTGGAGGACTGTACCGAGAAGTCTGAAGGATTCAACGTGAATATGTCGGGACAGTAGCTTGTCAGCACCTGGCTTCCTTTCTGCCGGTTTACCGGGGCGGACTGGTTGCTTACAAGTACGGTTGCGTTCAGCAAGCCTGTGTTTCTGGCGGCTAAAGTCGCTGTTACAGAGGAACCTGCGTAGATTTCTTTAGGGGTAACGGAGAAATCCTGGATCGAGATAGCTTTTTTGGTTCCAAAGCTTGGCCCTCCGTTCTCTCCGCAGCCTGAAGCCGTTACTATTACAGCGGTTAGAAGCAGTAGGCTTAACTTTGCCTGATCCATAAAACACGTTATGAGCGGCTTGATTAAAAACCTTCTCTCTACACAGGCTCTGGAGACAGCTGTTCTCGCATCACTCACAGCTCTGGCCGCAGTAATCCTGTTTCCCGTGCTGAGACAGAGGCT
>JBDGSH010000128.1:0-2349 GCA_042217665.1 Candidatus Nanohaloarchaea archaeon | reverse complement strand
GTTACAGCGATTCAGAAGTTGAGGCCTTGAGAGAGTATGCGGAAGAAGGTAAGCTCGCAGACGCACTGGAACCAGCCACAGAATAACTACGACAGAGATAGTTGATGCCGATGAGCGACCAAGTAGATAAAGAGATGGACAGGTATCAGGAAGAGAATTTTCCTGACTGGCACGGCTCCTCGAAAAGACCTTACTTTGAGGCCGTAGATGAACCTATGGCTTTGATGACGTACACCAAGCCTGTTGATGATCATCCTAGAAGCTGGTCTCATCTGAGGCGTACTGCTCTCGCTTCCCCTTTCGGTTATGGCGATGGGGATTTGGAGGGCCCTATGATTAACTGGGCCTCTCACTACTTCAAGCCAGAACAGTGGGAGGAACTTAAGGACCAGTATGACGAGGATCGTTTCGTGGTTAATATGTCTCTTCTTGCGCGTCAGAACATGTTGAGTGAGTTTAAGGATTACCTGCAGGAAGATGATGAGACTGTTGTCGTCAATCCTATGGATATGATGGATGTATTCGACAGCAAGTACAGTACAGCCCAACACCTTGAGAATAGCGACCTTCCTGGCACACCCTCAGTAACAGCATATGATCTCCTGCATGAAGGCCAGGAATCTGTTGAAGCGGAAATAGGAGACGGTGGCGACTATGGTTTTGTCGTTAAACCTTTCAACGGATACGGAGGAGAAGGCGTGGAACCATTTGATACTCTGGATGAGGTCGAGGAATATCTTACGGAGGACTTGGAGGATTTAGTCGAACAGCACGGCGATGAAGTCTATAGAAAACATATAATTCAGCCAAAAGTTCCTCACGACAGCGATCTTCGTGTGGTCACGGTTGGAGATGAAATAGTTAACGCAGAAAGAAGATTTGCACCGGAAGAAGAATTGTGTACTAATATTTCAAGTATTGACGGTGTTCTCAACGGCCAGAATCTAGGAGTATACGGCAACGCATACAAGGCCCTGAAAAACGATAGAGTTATGCCTGTCAATGTCGACTACTTTGATGAGATACCAGAAATTTCTCAAGAGGCCCTAACTGAGAACGATAGCTTGATAGGTCTGGGTGCCGAGGAGCTTTCTGAAGATATATTGAATTCATTTGATCCTGACGAGTTTAATTTTGACAACAATCTTCCGCAGAGGCCTTTCAAGATAGGTATTGACCTCTTGGAAGCTGACAGAGACGAGATAGACCATCTTCCCGATGAATTGATAGACACGGCTGAAGCATATAGCGATGGAGATACTGTTTATCTAGTTCCCGAACTAAATGGCAATCCGGGGTCGATGGCAGATCTTATAGCAAGGTGGAGTCGTATGGAGGAACAGATGACTCCTGTCCATACTTATAATCTCATGAAAGACCTGGCTGGCTTGGAGACAGACCCCGTAGGAGACATTTTAGGAGACAAAGAGAACCCTGCATGGAAACGTATAGACGAGTTCTACCCAGATTTGAATGAAAAAAGCACGTTTGTATCTAGAGCTGCGAGAAATACGCGAGATAAAAGGTAAAAACAAAAGAGTTATAATTGTTACTAAAAAATGACAACAACAGGTGTTTGATGTAATGTCCGGTTCAGATGATAACGATGAAGTATCATTCGATGAAGATATCCTCTCTAGCAGTTCTGAAGAGGAAGAGGTAGTTTTTCCAGGAAGTTCTGAAGAAGAGGAGATACCCGGAGAAGGTTCAGGCCCATCTATAGATGTTGACTTTCCTGATCCAGAGCGCTTTGCCGAGCCAGTAGCTCGAAGAGTTGTTCAGGCCGTAGCGCCAATGTATGAAGATCTGGGAGAAGATCACGACGAAATAAGAGATAGTATCGACTCCTTGGAGGACGAAATAGATGATCTAGGAGGGCGTTTAGAAGTAAATATTAGACAACTTGAGCAAGATCATGAAGACATACTTGATTTAGCTTATGAGATAAATAATCAGCTTGACGATCAGCTTGAGGAGGATGATATTCGCCAAATTGTAAGAGAAGAAACACCTGATGGATATGAAATAGAGAGCCCAGGAAGTAAAGATAGCTGGGGATACGGATTCTTGAACCTAGGATATGATCTAGTCTCGTTTGGCAAACACAAGCTTTCCCGCAGCTCCGATCACCGATACGAAGATGACCACGGCAACCCGAAGGCTCTTCCACAGGACGAAGACCTTAGTAGGAGAGCAGTTCTCGGCATGGGGAAAGAGGCAGGCATAATGGCTCTACTAGGAGCAGGATATACTTTGAGTCAGCAAGATCAAGATAAGAGCCAAGTACCACAGGAAGAAGAAAAACTTTCGATGGGCGAGCGCTACGATCTTTCAGAAGTAGAGAAATGT
>JBDGSH010000127.1:0-4145 GCA_042217665.1 Candidatus Nanohaloarchaea archaeon | reverse complement strand
TACGACGGCGACACTTTCTTCCCTGACTGGAGCCAGGAGAACTGGAGAGAAGTAGACCGGGAGAAAGAGGGAGAACTGAGCTTTGTAACTTATTCAAGATCAAACAGCTGAAAAGAATTCCTGTACAAAAAGTTCTCAGATGAAGGTAGAAAACCTGGAGCTGCCGAAAAACCTGACACAGAAATACAAAGAGTCAGGTATCACGGAGCTGAACCCTCCGCAGAGAGACGCCGTCAAAAACGGTTTAATGGACGGAAAAGACATGGTGGTGGCGGCTCCGACCGCCTCAGGAAAAACCTTTATCGCAGAGCTGGCAATGGTCAACCAGGTAGTTAAAAACGGGAAAAAAGCAGTTTACATCGTCCCGCTGAAAGCTCTGGCGTCGGAAAAGTACGAAGACTTCTCGGAACGATACGAACAGCTTGATGTAATGATGAGCGTCGGCGACAAAGACGAATCCGGCGACTACCTGGAAACAGCGGACATAGTAATCGCAACATCCGAAAAACTGGATTCTATGCTGCGCCACAACCCTTCCTGGATACATGAAATCGGTTTAGTAGTGACAGACGAAATACATCTGCTGACTTCGCCGAACAGGGGTCCAACACTTGAAGTAACGCTTACAAGGCTCCGAAACCTTTTAGAATTTCAGCTCCTGGGGCTTTCAGCCACGATATCCAACTCAAACGAGTTAGCGGAGTGGCTGGACGCAGAACTGGTTGAATCAAGCTACAGACCGGTAGAGCTGGAAGAAGGAGTCATGGAAGGGAACACGATAGAGTTCTACCCGGAAGACTACGAAAAAGAAGAACAGGAAGAACAAAACAGTTCAGGCTTCAAAACCGGAGACCAGCTAGCAGAAGAAAAAGAGAAAAACAAAGAAAGCGAAGAACGGTTCATAGAAGACAGACACGGAAGACCGACATCCAACCTTGTAGAAAACACTTTAGAAAAAGACAAACAGGCGATCGTTTTCTGCTCCTCCCGGAAAGGCGCTGAAAAAAGCAGCGACCGATGCGCCAAAGTCACAAAACAAAAAATAGACAGAGAGGAGAAAAAGAAACTGGAAGAATACGCAGACAGAATACTCAACGTTCTAGGAAATCCTACTTCACAGTGCGAACGATTAGCGGAAAACGTGAAGAAGGGAGCCGCATTCCACCACGCCGGACTTGTCAACCAACAGAGAAAACTAGTAGAACAGGCTTTCCGAGAAGGACTGATAAAAACCGTTTCAGCGACGCCAACACTCGCAGCCGGAGTAAACCTCCCAGCATTCCGAGTAATAATGCGCGACCTCAAACGATACACCGGCAGAGGCATGGAATGGATACCGGTACTAGAATACGAACAGATGACCGGAAGAGCCGGAAGACCAAAATACGACGACCACGGAGAAGCAATCTCCATAGCCAAAAACCCTGGATCAAAAGAAAAAATACTGGAACGATTCATACTTGACGAACCGGAACGTATTCAGTCCAAACTAGCGGTCGAACCTGTTCTAAGAATGCATACGCTGTCCTTGATTGCTTCCAACTTCTGTAACTCGATGGACGACGTCTACAGCTTCTACAAAGAAAGCTTCTACGCCTATCAGTTCGGAGAGTTCTCAGAAGTAAAGTCAAAAGTCAAATCAGTGGTAGAAGACCTTATAGAATACGAATTCCTTACAGAAGACATCGATGCAACGCCTATAGGCAAACGGGTGTCGGAACTCTACATAGACCCTGACTCAGCTCACCACATACTAGAATCACTGAAGAAAGCGGAGGAAAAAGAAGTTAAACCGGTTTCACTGCTTTTCATGCTTTCAAGGACCACAGAGATGCAGCCCAGGCCGCGCGTAAAGGACAAGGAGTTCTCCGATATCCAACAAGCATTGAACGACGCGGAAAAATACCTTCTGGAGGACGTACCGGAGGAATGGGATCCCGAGAACGAACAGTACCTGGAATCAATGAAGAACACAATGATACTCCAGGGCTGGATCTCGGAAGTCGACGAAGAAAAACTGATGAACAAGTACGGCGTCGCACCAGGCGGAATACGCGCCAAAACACAGGACGCAGACTGGCTGCTCTACGCATCAAAAGAAATCAGCCGAATGAAAAATTTAAACACCGACAAAGAAATAGAAAAGCTGCGCATCCGCCTCAAACACGGAATCAAAAAAGAACTTCTGCCTCTAGTAGAATACGATCAGATAGGAAGAGTCCGAGCCAGAAAACTGTATGACCACGGAATCAGAGACCAGGAACAGATCAGAGAGGTCTCATTCGAAAAGCTAAAGCAGTTGATAGGCGACAAAACCGCTCGCAAGCTTAAAAAACAGGTCGGAGAAGAAAACATCTTCGACCGAGAAAACATAATGGACTACTTCTAACAACAAACACGATGAAACACACAGTCAAACCCGAAAAACACCAGCTCCAGAAAGCCCGGACAGCAACGGAAACAGCGCTCAAAACATCAAAAACCGTTTTACAGAAACAGAAAAGCCTTAAAATAGAGCTAGGCTACAACTCCGGCCTCCAACACGGAGCAGCAACCGCATACGCAGACGCAAAAATCGCCAGGATAGAGTTCAACCCGGAGAAAGACAGCTGGACGGAAGACCTCCAGAAAACAGTGGTAGACGCATACGGAAGAGCGTACTACGCCGAAAACACTGAGCTAAACTTCAAATGGCAACAGCTGCTGAGCTCAACGACAGGGCTTTTGCTGAACGAACAACTAGGAGAACAAAAACATGTGGAGAAAAACCTGAAACAAGAATGGCGGCAGAAAAAAGACTCGCTGGACAAAAAAATACAGCGATCAGATCAGAGATACAGCTGGCAGCTAAAACTGAAGCTAGGCAGAAAACTGATAGAAGAACACGATCTGGAAAACCTCCCAGAGCTTAAACGCTCCCAACTTCTTAACGCCGCAGAACAACTGCTCGGAGAATGAAACAGCCCGACTCAAACCGGAAGATGATCGAAAAGCTAAAACAGAAAGACAGAATAAGATCCAAGAAAGTCGAAGAAGCGTTCAAAAACGTTGACAGGAAAAAATTCGTACCTGAAAAATACCAGGACCAGGCATATGCCGACAGACCTCTACCCCTGAACGGAGAGACGATCTCCGCACCACACATGGTAGCTGAAGTAACAGAACTGCTGGAACTGTCAGGAAACGAAAAAATTCTGGAGATAGGCAGCGGATCAGGCTACCAGGCCGCGATCCTTGGAGAAATAGTAGAAAACGTTGTAGGCGTAGAGATCAACGAAAAACTCGCAGAAGTTTCACAGGAAAAAACGCCGTTAAACGTGAAAATAATACACGGCAACGGTTTAAAAGCAGTGGAAGAAAAATTTGACAGAGTTCTCTACTCCTGCGCCACAGAAACACTTGAAGAAGCACTGAAACACGTCAAAGAGAACGGAAAAATCGTCGGACCGGTCAAAGAAAACGGAAAACAGGTTTTAAAGAGATGGGACAGCGGTGAACTAAGCAGCCACGGCCGGGTTCGATACGTAGAAAAACAGGGTTAAAAGACTCAAATCACGAGAAAAAAATATGAAAGCAGCATTCATCGGCCGCTTCCAACCCTTACACCTCGGCCACCAAAAAGCAATAGAAGAAAACCGGGCCAAATACGACAAAATCTGCATAGTAATAGCCAACCCGGAAGAACGCACCGAAAAAAACCCTTTAACCGCGGAAGAACGCAAAAAAATCATTAAACAGTGCTACCCCAACATAGAGATCCAAAAACTGGAAGACAACCAGAGCGACAAAGTCTGGGCCGAAAAACTGAAGGAAAAAACCTCCGCAGACGTGGTAATCACACAAAACGACTGGACCAGAGAAGCAGTGGAAGAAAACACCGATATAACAGTTAAAAGGCAGGAAATGTTCCAGCCCGACATCTACAACGCCACAGAAGTCCGGAGACGGATCAGAAGCAACGAAGAATGGCGCTACCTGACACCAAAATGCGCTCGAGACACTATAGAAAAATACGCCGACAAAATACGCGAAACAGGCCCAAGCTACGAATTCAAACCGGGCTGGAAGAAGGAGAATATACAGAACTGATCTTTGCTCCAGGATTGAAAAATTTTCAACCGCATCGCCAGAACATGAAGCTTCTA
>JBDGSH010000126.1:0-10236 GCA_042217665.1 Candidatus Nanohaloarchaea archaeon | reverse complement strand
CCGAAATCGTTCTCATCGGCTTAGTCTTCAACAACTTCCTCGCCCTTTCCTCATCATCCCCAGCAAACTCCAGGATATCACTGTTCTTCGGAAGACCCTGGAAAGAATACTTGCCGCACAGCTGCTTCTTACGCGACTCAACATCCTCCTTAGACTCCAGCTCCTCGGCTTCAATCTCTTCAATAATCTCACGTGAAATCTTCCGAAGCGACATAGAAAGGCGTTCCCTGTGAAAAGTTAAAAGAACGCAGCTTCCCAACACATATCCATGAAGAAACTCACAACCTTGATCACGATCACAGTTCTACTTACAACAGCAGCCACAGCGTTCAACCTATCCAGCATCATGGGTCAAAACACAGGGACAGTCGCTCTGGTACAGCTACAGGGCAGCATAAGCTCAGGAAGCTCAGGCCTCGGCTCAACCGGTATAACACCTGAAAAAATACGGGACATAAACCAGAAAATAAAGCAGCGAAACTTTGACGCCGCCATCTACGAATGGAACTCCGGAGGCGGCGCAGTAGTAGCCTCAAAAGAAATAAAACGCTCCATCGAAGACGTTAAAGTTCCAACAGTATGCAGGTTCAGAGACGTCGCAGCTTCAGGCGCATACCTAGCATCGCTAGGCTGCGACCGGATCGTAGCGGATTCAGCCTCCCTAACAGGAAGCATCGGCGTCAAAAGCTCCTACCTGGAGTACTCCGGACTTCTCGACAAGCTAGGAGTCGAATACGTCAACATTTCAGCAGGTAAAAACAAAGAGCTCGGCTCCCGGTTCCAGAACGCATCGAAAAAAGATGTCAGAATACTTAAACAGAAAGCGGAAAAGATCCACGAAGAGTTCGTACAGATGGTGGAACAGGAAAGAAACCTTTCAGACAGCCAGGTAGAAGAAGTACGTACAGCAGAAATCTTCCTGGGAGAAAAAGCTAAACAGCTCGGACTAGTCGACGAAATAGGCGGCAGAGAGACCGCTGCAAATGTAGCAGAGAACTTGACAGACAAAAAACTCAGGGTTGAAAAAATTCAGACACGGCAGCCGTTCAGCTTTCTCTCATTGATGAGTAGCTCGGTTAAAAGCTTTTTAGGAGCATCAGAAACCCCTATCCAGGCCGAATGGCCTTAAATGTTGAAAAGTGTCGTATCCTTTCATCAGATAAAGGCGGTCAGAAAAGTAGGAGGGAAAAAGTATACTTTACGGCTCCTGTGAGTGATGCCACAGCATGTCAAAGACCGGTTCCATCGTGTTTTCGGCTGCGTGGTCGCTGCGTGTCCAGAAAGCTGTGTCTTGAGTCTCGTGGACGTTGTCCTCTGTAAGTGAGAGGGTCATCGTGTCATTGTCGACGATTGCGAACCGTCCGTTCGGAATATCGAACTCTTCCTTGTCTTCCAGATGCCTTACATCGGCGGACTCGCTGACAGCTTCAAATGCGTCTCTGTTCTCGTCCGTTACAGGTGCGAGAACCTTTACATTTACTCCGCTCTCCTTCGCTTCTCTAAGAAGGTCGCCGTGGTTCTCCTGAAGATCTTTAAGTCCATCTTCAGAAGTTACAATTTTTATACTGTCTTCAGCGCTTTTGAACATGGTTCCCATGTGCTGATCGATCTGATGCTTTCCTTGAAGCGAGCCTGTCATGTCTTCCGGCTCAACAAGGTCTAGTCCTTGATCGTAAAGGCTTTCAAGCTCTTCTACTGCGTCGGAATCCTTGAATCCGTCCAGTTTTTCCAGTTTTTCTTCCAGTTCTTGTCTGTGCTGGGATTTAATATTCTCTATAGCTTCTTCAGGCGGAATAGCTACGTATTCCATGGGTTGAGAAGATTTAATGACCGCAAGACCTTTTTCAGCTAGTGATTCCAGAACATCGTAAGCTCTGGAGCGTGGAACGTTTGTCATCTCAGAAAGCTCTCCTGCTGTTGAAGTACCTCTCGCGATCAGAGCAGAGTACAGCTTTCTCTCATACATGTTTAATCCAATGTCTTCCAGCTTGTCCAGTGTTTCTTGACTTGCGACCATTCTTTTTACACCATCTATTAACAAAATCTTTCTGTTAGGATTTAATAAACCTTATCCGCCGCCTGAAACCAGACCACGAAGTCAGTTTATCATCGTCCAGTAAGTAATTGTCACTGAATTTTTATAAATGCTTCCTTAGCTTTTCAGCCAGTTTCTCCTTAAGCCCTCTGTACTTCTTTCCGTAGATCTCAGAGTTCTCACGCAATCCTTTCCAGTGAACTCCGTCAAAAACACTGTCAACCTGGTTCCCGTAACGATCATAGAAACATACTTCGTTCATTCCAAACTTTACAGACTGAGACTGCGGCTTCTGCGTATACGCAAGCCCTACAACTGCCAAAGGCTCTTTACCTGTCGGAACAGAAAGCTGCTCTCCAAGAAAGTCCTGATCAAAGCCTGTAACCCAGATAGAAGACAGTTCCTCCTCCTGAGCCACTAAACGCATGTTCTGAGCGGCTGCAGCTGCTTCAGCGTTCGCAAACTGCTCGCTGTGCTTCTCTCCGACCCGTCTTTTCATCCTTTGAATATCTCCTAAAATTACGATCGAGGTCGGCGCGTCTGAAAAACGTTTATCATCAGTAACCTTGGAGATAACCTCCTTCTTGTGCTGGTCCTCAACCACTATAAACTCTAACGCCTGAACATTTCCCGGAGAAGGCGTGTTCCTTCCTGCTTCCAGGATTTTCCCGACTTTCCTTCTAGGAATCACTTTGTCGTCAGCATCCCTGAAAGAGGTCAGGTTCAACACGGTCTCCAGTACAGCCATAACTAACTCTGGGAATCGTTACCGTTTAAACCTTACCAGTCCCCCAAACAATACATGGAGTACTCCGCCCTAGTCGACACCTATGAACAACTGGAACAGACCCAGTCCACACTAGAAAAAACTTCTATACTGGCGGAGCTCTACTCACAGCACTCAGAAGAACTGGAAAAACTCGTACTGCTATCAATGGGGCGCTCATTCCCCGAATGGAAAGACCTGGACCTTGGGCTCTCAAGCAACATGATGGTCGACATAATCCAGGAAGCAACCGGCAGAACAGAAGAAGAAATCGAAAACGTATGGAAAAACGAAGGCGACCTCGGAAACGCCGCAGAACAGATGGTAGAAAACAAAACACAGCAAAGACTGATGACACAGGACCTGACAGTCCAGAAAGTAAGAAACAAGCTGGAAAAAGTCGCCAAAATGCAGAAAGAAGGCCTCAGCCAATCCGTAAGCCAGGACAAGAAGAAAAAAGAAATAGCAGACCTTATATCCTCCGCAACACCCAGAGAAGCCAAATACCTGACACGGACAGTCCTAAGAACCATGAGACTAGGCGTAGGAGAAGGAATAGTACGAGACGCACTGGCAGAAGCATTTTTCGACGGAGAAAACACTGAAAAAATACAGAGAGCATACGATCTGACAAACGACTTCACCAAAGTCGCAGAAGCATGCAAAGACAGCGTAGAAGCGCTTGAAAACCTGGAAATGGAGCTTTTCCAACCCATAAACTCCATGCTGGCCAAAAAAGTTGAAACAGTAGAAGAAGGGTTCGAAGAAGTCGGAACACCCGCCGCAATAGACTACAAGTACGACGGCATGAGAGCACAGATCCATATAGGAGAAGAAGACGTCAAAATATTCACAAGACGGCTGGAAGACGTCACAAAACAGTTCCCAGACGTCAAAAAAGCCGTAAAAGAACACGTAGAAGAGAAAAACATTGTAATCGACTGCGAAATCGTGGCATACGACCCGGAAGACTTCTCCACAGTCCCGTTCCAGAAGCTGTCCAAGCGGATCAAACGGAAGTACGACATCCAGAAACTGAAAAAAGAGATACCTGTCGAAGTAAGACCGTTCGACCTTCTCTACCGCCAAGAATCCACAATAGACCAAAAATACAGTGACCGATGGAACCAGCTAAACCAGATAGTAGACGAAGAAAAGAAAAAGCTGAGGATCGTAGATCATGAAGAAACAGAACAGACTGAAGACGTTCAAAAAATGCAGCAGGAATCGCTAGCGAAGGGACACGAAGGAATTATGATGAAAGCCGTCGACAAAGAATACAAACCGGGTTCACGGGTCGGCTACATGGTAAAGCTGAAGCCAACAATGGAAACCCTCGACCTGGCAGTAATAGCTGCCAAATGGGGTGAAGGACGACGCAGCGACTGGCTCTCCCGCCTAAGACTCGGCTGCTGGGATAAAGAAAGACAAGAATACAGGATGATCGGCAAACTGGCAACAGGCCTGACAGACGAACAGCTAGAAGAAATCACAGAAAAACTCAAGCCGCTGATAACAGAGGAAGACGGTCGAGAAGTCCAGGTACGCCCAGAAATCATTATAGAAGCAGAATACGAAGAAATACAGAAATCTCCAAACTACGACTCCGGTTACGCGCTCAGATTCCCGAGGATGAAACAGTTCAGAGAAGATAAAGAAGAAGCAGACAGCCTAGAAAAAGTAGAAAACCTCTACCAACAGCAAAACTAAATGAAAGAAAAAATAAGTTCTGAACGCCATTCATTTCTGAATGGCTTCGAGTGATCGAACTTCTCCAAGTTCGCTACTGATGTTTCTGGGCTTTATGGATGTTCAAACCTCTCTCGGTGTCGAAACTGTCGCCGCAGACCTCACAGGTATGCATTTCAGACTGATCACTTACAGCGTCTTTTACTTGTTGCTGAGTCACTGATTCCTCGGTTTCCTGAGAGCCTGTCTGTTCAGCGGTGAACTGTTGCTGAATGCTTTCCTGTTCCTGTTTCTTCTGCTCTCTTCTAAGCTTCCATTCGTCGCTTTCCAGCCAGACGATGAAAGCACCGATCAGGATCAATAAAGGCCCGATTCCTCCTGTTACAAGAGTTACAAGGTTTGCGGAGAACTCGATGGAGGCAAATACGCCGACCATCACCATCAAAGCCCCGACCAAAATCTTCACAATCGGATGCATGATATCACACTAGAATAATAACACACTGATGTTTTATTTGTTTCGCATCCGTAGTGGAGTTTAGATGAAACTTAACTTTGTCACCAGCAACGAGGGGAAGTTCAGATCCTTCAAAAATGTAGCTTCTTCACTGGACTATGACTTCGAACGCAGAGAGCTGGACTACCCGGAAAACCACGACTCTAACTCTACCCTCAAGATCGCGGAAGATGGCGCCAGATACTGCTGCAAAAAGCTCGGAGAACCTGCAGTCGTCACCGACGCAGGCCTATTCATAAACACGCTAAACAGTTTCCCAGGTGTCAACACAGGATTTGCATTGAAAACACTTGGAAACCGGAGAATTCTGAAGCTCCTGGAAGGTGAAGAGAAACGAGAAGCTGTTTTCCGGCTTTCAATTGCTTTCTACAGCCAGGAAAAAGGTTTGATTAGCTTGACAGAAGAAACTAGAGGAAAGATTACTCGAGAGCTTAGAGGCGGTAAAGGCTTCGGTTTCGATCCCATTTTTCTTCCCAAAGGCTATGAAAATACGTTTGCGGAGAGACCTGAGCTACGGGATAGGGAAGGCCCTTTGAAGCCAGCGACGCAGGAATTAGTTAAACGTCTCCAGAATTGAAGGAGTGGTTTATAATATTTTCCCGGCATGGTTTGTGTATAGAGGTTTAGGAGGCGATACAGATGAGTTTCTACAAATACGCTCGGAAGCAGTACGACCAGCCTAAAGAGAAGCTGGACAGGATCTGGAAGCAGAGACTGAAAGAATGGAGACAGGAAGAAACAGTTAAGAATATAGAAAACCCGACAAGAATACCTAAAGCCAGGGCACAGGGATACAAGGCCAAGGAAGGCTTCAACATTGTCAGAGCCAAAGTATCGAAAGGCTCCAACAAAAGAGAACGTCCATCCGCAGGTAGACGCCCTAAGAGAGCCGGACAGGTCAATTTCTCCAGTAAGAAGTCCAAACAGGTTATCGCAGAAGAGAGAGCCTCCAAAAAGTTCCCTAACCTGGAAGTACTCGACAGTTACTGGGTAGCGGAAGACGGAAACCGGAAATGGTTCGAGATCATCATGGTCGACCCGGAGCACCCGCAGATCGAAAACGACAGCGACATCAACTGGATCTGCAGCCAGAAAAACCGGGCTGAAAGAGGAATGACGCCCGCATCCAAAGAATCAAGAGGTCAGGACAACAAGGGAACCGGCGCAGAAAAAGTCCGGCCAAGCCAGACAGCCAACCACAACAAAGGCAAATAAACAAAAAATTTCCCTCACACACTTTTCTTAATGCCAGAATTCTACGATCTCTGCCTCAGAAACAAGAACTCACGAATCAAAGAGAAAGCGGAGAAGCTGGGCTGGAACACGGAAAAAAAATTCTCTACCACATTTCTAGAAGCCGACGACTGGGGCGAACTCAAAACAAAAATTGGAGAAGAAAGACAGGAAACGGACGTGCTCGTCTTCAAAGGCGGAGACGAAAAACTAAACCGGAAAGCAGCAGAAGACACAAGAGTAGACATCCTGCTCCACCCTGAAAAAGGCCGAAAAGACTCAGGCATCAACCACGTCACCGCAAAAAAAGCCGCAGAAAACAAGGTCGCGATAGGGTTCGACTTCCGCCAGTTAACCGACAATAAAGGAAAGTACCGCTCCTTCATACTCCAGCACTGGGAAAGAAACCTCAAACTCACAGAAAAATACGGTACACCCTACATAATTACCACAGGCGCAGAGAAACCGTATTATCTGAGAGCGCCGCGGGACCTGGCTGCATTAATATCCTCGCTAGGGTTCAACGGCTCCAAAGCAGTCTCAAAAACTCCTAGAAAAATCCTGGAAAGAGCTGAACGTGTCAAGGACGAAAACTTTGTAAGGCCGGGAGAAAAGGTGAAAAAATGAAGCAGCTGCCGCCAACCCTGAGACACGACTACCGCTACATAAAGTTCGAAATAAACTCAGAACAAGAGCTCGAGATCGGAGAAGTCGTAGATTCGATCTGGGACGCCGCTCTCAACTACATGGGAGAAAAAAATGCAGGAAGAGCCAATATATGGGTAATAGGCAACCAGTTCAACCAGGAAAAACAACAGGGAGTAATCAAGGTTCGAAGAGAGTATGAAGACGATCTAAGAGCAGCTCTAACACTGATAGAAAAAGTTAACTCACAGAAATGTTTTTTCCAAACTGTAAAAGTCTCCGGCGCCATAAAGAACCTTAAAGATAGTTGAAAATATTGAACGCCTTGAAAACTGACTTGAAAAGCTCTATCCAGTCTATCTTCGGTCTTTTAACAGGGTCTGGCGCGTAGACATAGAGGAACAGCACCACCATCGAAAGAACCAGCATGACTCCTATCAAGTAGATAGCCTGGCGGGTCCGCTTCTCCATGTTTCAAACAAAGACCTCGATCATTTAAAAACCCACTATTTAAAAGATTTGGTTTAAAAAGGCCTATTTAAAGGGTATTTAAACACGAAAGGTTTCCCTTAATTCTCCAAGGTGAAAAACAAAAATGACCAAAGAACAACTTGACGACGACATCAAGATCGAAAACGTGGTAGCCTCAACAACGTTCGACCGACGGATGCCGCTCGACAGAATCGCAATCTACCTAGAAAACACAGAATACGAACCAGAACAGTTCCCAGGACTCGTCTACCGACTGGAAGAACCAAAAGCCGCCGCACTACTATTTGGATCCGGAAAAGTAGTATGCACAGGAACACAAAGCCCAGAAATGGCTAAAGACGCCGTCCACAAGATAATAGACGAACTAAGAGAAGCAGACGTCGACATAGAAAACAAACCGGACATCACAGTACAAAACATGGTCGCATCATCCGAAATCGGCGCCACACTCAACCTCAACCGGATCGCATTCGAACTAGTAGGAACCGAATACGAACCAGAACAGTTCCCAGGACTCGTCTACAGAATCGAAGAACCAGACGTAGTATTCCTGCTGTTCAGCTCCGGCCGAATCGTCTGCACAGGCGGCAGAACCTACGAAGACGTAGAAAACGGAATCAACAAGCTCAAAGAGAACCTGGAAGAGATCGGCGCCCTCTAAAAACCTCTTTCTCTTCCTTTAATTCTCTAAATTTTTCAACCTTTTTTCAACGAGCATTAAGTTTTATTAAACTCTGTGAAGTTAAATTAACATATGTTAAGTTTAGTTAATGATTCAAGGTCAGAGCTGGCGGAGTTCTTCTGCACCTACCCGACAGGAGAGTTCAGTATATCCGAACTAGCTGAAGAAACCGGTTTCTCCAAACCCTGGATCTCAGAGAAAGTAGACGAACTGGAAGAAACAGGGTTTCTAACCGTAGAAAAACGTCGAAACCTTAAAATCGCGCGGTTCAACAGAGAAAACCAGGAATCAATAAATACAAAACGAATAATAAACCTCGAACAGCTCTACAGTTCCGGCCTAGTTTCAAAACTTGAAGAAAAATACATGCATCCCGAAACAATAGTATTATTCGGAAGCTTTTCTCGAGGAGAGGACACTGAAAAAAGCGATATTGATATAGCAGTCATTAGCTTCGAAACAGCCGATATCGAAACCGAAGTAATGGAAAGACCTGTCTCAATCCACGAGTTTGAACCGGGATCAGTTCCAGAAAACATGAAGGAAACCCTGGCAAACGGTATAAACCTTCAAGGCTACCTAGAAATTAAAGGATGAAAAAATTCCAAGACTACCTAGAAGAAGGCCAGGTCCGAAAGGACACCGGCTCAACAGCAGAAGCAGACTCACTCAGAAAACAAGCCGTCAAACGGTTCGAACAACAGATCAAAAAAACAGAACTCACAGAAGACAACGCCACATTCAAATTTGAAGACGCATACGAAGCCACACGCCAATACCTTCAATCATTCCTAGCGGAACAAGGCTACAAACCCTACAGCCACGAAGCAATAATTGCATACGCCAAAGAAAACTCAATAATCACAGAAAAAGAAGCCAACCAACTTAACCAGTTCAGAAAACTGAGAAACGACATCAAATACAGGGCAGAGCAAACAAACACCGAAAAAACCAGACAAATCATAAAAATAACGCAGAAAATACTGGAGAAAGAATAATGTCCTCTTTTTATTCCGCAGTTCGAGTTATAGTAGAAAACCAGGAAGGAGAAATCCTGATGGTCAAGGAAGGAAAAGACCATATCCACAGCTTATGGGACTTTCCTGGCGGCGGCTGGGAAGACAGCGAATCCATCACAGAATGCGTCAAACGAGAAGTCCTGGAAGAAACAGGCCGCAACATAGAGCTAACCGGTTTCCTCGGAGTCCTCAAAGAATTAAACCAGCAAGACGGAACCGAAACCATAACATTCGTATTCACAGCAGAGCTCAAAGACCAGGAAAAACAGGAAATACACGACAAAGAAGAAATAATCGACACAGGATTCTTCAAACCTGAAGAGATCGAAGACATGGAGCTACGGATCGACAACCGAACCAAGATACTGAAAAAATATCGCCAACAGGAACCCAGCGACCTCAAACACCTCTGGAACAATCTGAACCTGCTATAGAAAACACTGTATTCTTCAACCAGCCGAAAAACAACTCTATAACCCCCAAACTTTAAATTAGCAAGTCTTCAATTCTAGATAAGATGCACGAGTTCCACATCGCCACAAAAGCAATCCTGGAGAAAGAGGACACAATCCTGATGGTCCAGGAAGGAAAAGAACATGTCCGAGGCCAATGGGACCTGCCCGGAGGCTCAATGAAGGACGGCGAAACCTTCAAAGAGTGCATCCTCCGAGAACTCAAGGAAGAAACCGGCTTCGAAGCCAGAGTCGAAAAACCGGTCGGAATGTACTGGGAGAAAAGCGTCCGAACCGGCAAATCAGTTCTCATAGTACTATTCAAATGCAACCCGGTCAGAAAAGGCGAAAGAAAACGCAACCAGGAAATCATGAACCAGAAATTCTTCAAACCCGAAGAAGCCAAACAAGCAGACCTCAGAAAACCTAACCGCAAAGAAATGATCGAAGACTTCCTCCAGAAACAGGCCATACCCACAAAAATAGTTAAAGACACACGCCAGCTCTAACGCTCCAAAACACGCAAAGCAGTCTTCCTAGCGTTCTCAGGCATCTCCAAATCCTGGCTCCTTAATTCCTCCCTCGAAAACCACTTCATATCATCATCACTGTACTCATAATCATCAAGACTGCCTTCAACCTCCGCAACAAACTGGAAATCGCAGTGCCAGTGGTTCTCCTCGACTCTATGCAGATTAATGTTAAA
>JBDGSH010000125.1:0-5676 GCA_042217665.1 Candidatus Nanohaloarchaea archaeon | reverse complement strand
GATTAATTTCTGATCCATCCTGCTCAACTTTGAGCTTATAAGCTCCGTAAGATATCTTTTCAGGGACAGCAGCTCTTGTGATTTTTAATTTTCTCAAGAAGTCGATTGCTAATACTTTTGATATTTTAGTTTGCTCTTCCAAATCACTTTGTCGTATTCTAGACTTCTTTTTCTCAAAGATATCATGTTCGGCTTGGCTTAAGCTTTCCCAGTTCTCCCAGATATTGCTATAACTTTTAAATGAGACCTTTAGATTTGTTTGATCATCTTTTTTGGGCCTCACATGTATGAGTTCATCCTTAATTTTCTTGATTTGATAGTTCTGAAGTACAGAGAGTAGCTGATAATTTGTGATAACCATTTCATCTCCTCTCGGATATTTTATATCATAAGTTAGAGAACGGCCTCTGAGTGTGCCTAAAGCCTCAGAACATTCCTTGAGAAATCCAATAGCCCTTTGAACTTCTGGAGTTTTTCCAGTGCTGCCGAAAAAGTCTTCTTCATCTTCTGATTCTTGAGCTGATTTCAAATTTTTCAGGAATTTCTTCCATTTGCCGTAGTTTGGAGAGTCAGCAAAGTCTTCGTATATTTCATCGTATTTTGAATTCGGTTTAGCTTTATTTTCTCTGTCAAGCACTGCCTTTGCACTTCTCATCCCAACAAACTCCTCAATTCTTTCGGAGCTTGAATTGTCGGAATCTATAGTCTCGTAGATTCTCTTCTCGAACTTAGAGAAATCTATTTCTTCTTCACCATCTTTCCACCATGAAGGAGCATACCCGAATCTGAACAAATGAACTTCGGCTTTTGATTTTCGACCTGCTCTTCCGAATCGCTGTATAAAGCTGGCAGCGTCTTTTGGATTTTCCATTAACATCAATTGAATATCATAGTCTAGTCCTATCTCGCTCTTAGAGGTTGTCACCAGAACTGGAGCAGACTCATCTGGATCGATTTCTGATTTCGTGTCATAACCGTTATCCTTAGTTACTTGACCACTGTCCAACTCCTCATTGAGAAAATCATAGAACTCATTGCTTCGATAAGCACTGTTGAATATAACGGCAATTTTATGTTCATTAGGGTCTTTAAGATTGTCCAATTTTTCTTTAATTATCTCTAAAGCCTTTTCTTTGTTAGAATCACTGGTAAGATAATCGCCATCCTTCTTTACTTTAACTTCTGCTCTAAACTTATCTCCATTTTCTTGATACTCAGATTCAATAAATCGTATGTCATCAGAAATTGAAGATTTTATTGTTTCAATGTACTCCTCATTTGGAGTTGCGGAACAGAAAACTATCCTTGGAGGATTGTCTCTATTTTTGTTTCTTTCGAAGAAGATTTTCGATTGCATTATGAGTCCACTGGAGGCAAAGTCGTCATAGAAGTGAAATTCATCGTAAACTACTGATTGGACATTGTTGAAAAATTCCATAGACTCTCCTGAGGGATCTATAAACTTTCCTTGAACTAGGGCTTGGAGAATATCTGGGTTGGTGAGTATGACATCTGCTGTATGAAATTCTGTCTGTTGCTTTAATCTCATTGTCCTTTGATAGCCAGTTCCCTCTAGCGTTTCGCTATTTAGGACTTTAACTTGTTTTTCCGAGAGTTCCTCTTTCATTCGTTTTTCTTGTTGTTCTATTAGTGCGTTAGTTGGGTATATCAGGAGAGTTTTTCCTGGTTTTTTGCAGAGTTCTGTAAAAGCAGCTGTTTTTCCTGCACCTGTAGGAGCTTTCATCAAGCAAAACTGTTCTTCGCCTTCATAAATCCATTTTAGAAATTCATTTTGGAATCTTCGAGGGTTAAAGTCTTTCGAAAAATCGTACTCCGGTTCAACCTTCTCTAGGTAAGCCTCCTTTACGATCATAATACTTTCTTGATTAGTTTTTCTGCATTTTCTAGAGAGATGCCTTTCAAGTGCTGTAGACGAGGATCATTTCCTCTTTCGAAAGATGTTTCCTTGGTGACTGCTTCTTGAATCTCCTCTTCATCAAGTTTGAAGGTGTTCTTTAGGAGGAAGAGATTCAATATAACTGAGTCTTTATCTGGAATTTCTTCTGCTTTAATTTCTCCTGTTCTACCTATGCCCATCCTGAAATTCAATTCTGATGGTAACTTCTCCTTGCTCCATACAGTAAATGTAAATTCAGCTCCTGGCTTAATCCCTACATATCTTCTTTGAGTCTGCCAAGCAGCTCCGCCACTCAAGACTTCTGGAATTGAATGTGAGTAAGATTTATCCTTTCTCTCATCGTAAACTTTTTGGGCCACACCTCTGTCGTTGGTTGTGAAATTCCTTTCAGACCTGTGATCTACACTCCTGAAGGTCTTCTCAGAAACCTCAACAGTATCTCTAACGGGGGACATATCTGAGATGAACATATCCAAGTCGTTCAGATGACTGTAATCTGGATTGGTCGCTTCTTCGCCGGTTTCGACATACCTCTTCTCAAGTTCTCCGTACTTGTATCCTAACGCGTGTGTCAAAGCGGTTGAGGATAAAATTTTTGAGGCCTTAATCTCCTGCCCCTCAGCACTTGAATAAAAAAGAGGGGTAAGGAGTTTGGCCTTGTAGGTTTGGCGGTTCAACTTGAATCACTTAGTTGTCGAGTTTGTCTTCCGCGGTTTCAGTTAGATCTACGAAGGCTTCTCTTAGCTTCTCTTTGGAGTCCTCTCTTTTGAGGGAGGCGATCTCTTTCATCTCTTGGAACCAGTCAGGAGTTTCCTTAAATCCTATTTTCTCTCCATATACCTCCCAGTCAGCACGCTCCTTGTCCTGAATATAGTTCTGTAGAGCGTTTTCTACATCATCTACATCGTAGTTCATCAAAAGCTCTCCGGTGGATAAGGAGGTATCGTGATCGCCTAAAATCACTCCGAGGATTTCATTACTTATGTTCTTTCCTGATCTTGTTTCTCTTGCACCGTATTTTTCTGTGTTCAAGATGTTGTGAAGGGTATAGATAAGCATCTCAGGAGTACCGGACTCTACTGTCACAAAATGGATGAAACTATTCCCGGGCTGAACTTTTACAAGTTCAAATAAGGAAGTAGACTGGGAGTCATTATCATCTTCATCCATCATATCCTCATTATGCATAGTTCCTGACTCATATCCTGCATTCCTTACCTCTTTGTTCATGAGATCGTACTCTCTGGTCGTGTAGGTGTAGCCCTCAATTACATGTGACTTGAAAGCGAAATTCTCACCTCTATCTTCTGTTCCAACTGATCCGTATGTCAGAACATCAAGATTTATTGCCTCTTCCCGAGTTTCTAGCTCATTGTAGGTGTAGCTATTAGCTATGAGATCTTCATCTTCATTCAGGTCTCTGAGTAGGTCAAGTCCTGTTAGTCGTTCCTTGCTGACAAATTTCTCTCCGTTCGCCTGTGCATGGAGCTGTTCTCCGAACTCCTGTGTCTCTGCACGGTCTGAGTTGGAATTCCTTATCAGGAGAGGTTCGACTACATTTCTCCGTACTACGAGTGTTACTGAGGGTTTTCGTGTCCTGTAAAGACTGTAGTTTTCTACGAATCCTTTGCTTGGTGTGTTGAGTTCCATTTTAATTTTCACCTTGAGTGATGGTCTCGAAGCTGTAATAATATGAGTTTACAAGAGCGTTCTCCCAATCAGAAAGTTTCTTCAGATCTTCCAGATTATTCTCCTCTAGGTAATCGAATATGGCATCCACGAAAGCCTGGACTTTCTTCGGGGTCGCACCTACATATTGCTCTCTGTCGGCCACGGTATATACCTGGCTCTTGACATGTTCTTCCAGATCACTAACTTCCTGGCTCTTTCCTGTCATTAACGCATCTAAGGCCTCTCGGAAGATCTTGGTTTTCTTGTACTTGCTGTTGGGGTAATTTTCCGTTAAGTTTGCGCCTTTTTCGGCAACTTCTTTCATCTGCATAAATTCTTCACCATTATAATTCTCCAAATACTGCTTTAGAACACCGTCATTCGACCTGTTGTATTCCTTCACTAACGCGAAATCTACTATCTCTACAAAATTCCCTGACTCAATCTGAAGATACTTTTTAGAAATATCTTTGTTTCTCTCCTGCTTGTGATGATGATTTACTGTGTCGATAAGCTCAAAGAAGTCCAGAGGTTTCTCCAAGTCTTCGAAATTCTCAAATTTCTCAAATCCAAGTGTTTCCTGAACTCTGAGAGGATTTTCATCGAAGAAGACCTCATCCTTAGTCTCAAATCTGGTAAAAGCATTTCCTATTGTAACCTTCATTCCAAAGGCCCTGATTTTTCTCATGATGTTCTTGAGTTTCTTCATACGCGAATTCTTGTCGTCTACATAGAATGGCTGTAGGTGGAACTGAGGGCTCATCAGTTCTCTTTGAGCCTGTGGATCATCAAGGACAGTGTCTTCCCCCTCCAATACATCCGAAAAATTACTTCTGTAAAGCTTAACATCGCCTATAAAATCGTCAAAGTAGAGATATGCCACTTCATAATCCTTTCCCGGTTCATTGAATTCGTCATCCAGAATTGCGTACTCTAGTTTACATATTGGACATATTTTCTTCTCTTTATCCCAACTTTTATTCGGAGGAACTCTGCGGCTGAAGGCCTGCTTTTTGAAGAAGCCGCCAAAGTCTTTTGATTTATATTCTTCTTCGGCTTTTCTACCACAGATAAAGCATTTATCTTGTTTTCCTGGTTCAACAGCTTCTTTTTCTCCAAAGATTCTGTTTATGACAGTTTCAAAGCTATTTTTTTCGCTTTCAAGTTCTTCATCAATCTTCTCCTTATTTTCTTCTTTGAGGTTTTTCAGGAAATTTCTGAAGTCTTGATTATCGGGAAGTTTTTTTATGAATCTTGATGTAAATTCGATTTTTATCTTCTGCCCTGCTTGTTGCGGACTTCCCAGTTGATCATAGGTTTCATCCCAGAGTCTTTGCACTTCATCACTCTCAAAATTCTTCTTATTGTCTCTGAAGATGGCTTTGAAATAATATAGAGAATATTCTTCGAATTTATCTGGGATTGACTCGAAAGACTGGTAATATTTGAATTTTTCTGGATCTCTTGGCCCGTCTTTCAAAAATTCTACTATTTGTTCCTCGAGAATCTCCTTTTTCTTATCTTTATCGAAACTTAATACATTAAGAAGGCCATAGCTTAAATTATTCTGAGTTATGTTGCCTTCAAACTCGTAACCATTATCTTCTTCGCTTTTGCTTATTATTCTATCGGGAAGACGGTTCTTAATTTCTTCCTTTAGATTCTCTCTATTTACTTCATCTCCTAAATATAGAATCTTGTCTATACTGCTTCCGAGAACTATGTTGTTGCCTTTTTCCTCTATTATTTCCTTCGCTAATCCAACAACATGGTTGTTCAAGATAGGTTGTTCTATTGCTTCAAGTTCAACAAGGTGAACATGTTTTCCCTGCTTGCCTGAATATCTTTTTTTCTTAAGATCTCTGTAACCTTCCTTGATCCCATCTTTAGTGATTTTTGAAGCTACTGCGTCGCCAATTCTACAATATCTAACTAGATGAGTATACTCTGTATCTGCCCCACGAGATTGTGTACTTGGTTCATTTACCTCCGTTCTCTGGATGAGATAAAGCAAATCCTCAATTTCTAGATCTTTATCGTCTAGAAACTCCTTGATTTTGAGTTCGTCTTCTTCAAAGTATTTTTCA
>JBDGSH010000124.1:4355-7489 GCA_042217665.1 Candidatus Nanohaloarchaea archaeon | reverse complement strand
CCTGCCACGTCTTTCCTTTTAAAAGTTTTAGAGTCTGTGTGATTGGTATGGTAACGGTTTACGATGTAAAAGCGGAGCCCTTGATTAAACGGGTGGCGAAAGAGTTAGAGGAAGAGATCGAAGAACCTGAATGGACGGACTACGTCAAGACAGGTGTCTCAAAAGAAAACCCGCCTCAACAGGATAACTGGTACTATATTCGTACAGCAGCAATCCTGAGAAAGATTTACATTGACGGCCCGCTAGGAGTCTCACGTTTAAGAACAGTTTACGGGGACAGAAAGAGTGATGGTCACGCACCGGAGCATCAAGGAAAAGCCTCCGGCAAGGTTATCAGAACCGCGTTACAGAAGCTTGAGGAAGCAGGATACCTGGAAGAAGAGGAAGGCGAAGGCCGCAAACTAACGGAAGAAGGCCAGTCATTCATGGACCAACAAGCAAGCGAACTCGCCAGCTAAAAGACTTAAGCCTTCAACCCTAACTTCTCAGTATGACTGACGACGAACTCGAAGAACTCAAAAAAGAACGCATGGAAGAACTCCAGGAAGAAGGAGACAGCCAGGAAGAAGCAGTAGAGCAACAGAAACAACAGATCTGGAGCCAGGCCAAAAACTACATGTCAAAAGACGCCAAAGAACGGCTCTCCAACATCAAAGCAGTCAACGAAGACAAAGCACTGGCTGTCGCACAACAAATCGTCTCGCTCGGACGCTCAGGACAGATCCAAAACATTACAGACCAGCGAATGAAACAGATACTCTCAGAGATCAGCCGGTCAGAACAAGACAGTTCCAATATAAAGTTTAGGAGGTAGAACAACGATATGAGCTCAAACAAGTCGAAAGCCAAGAAAAAAAGGCTTTCAAAAGCAAACAGATCAGCCAAGTCAGCACCCAGATGGGCATCACTAAAAGCCTTCGGAATGGACAAAGCCAGAGACAAGTCCATCAAGCCAAGAAAATCACGGCACTGGAGAAGAAACGACACAGACGAATAAAACCCGTTACCGACTTCTAAAATGCCTATACAGAGATACAACTACCGAGGCGACACCAACCTCGGCTTCTACACAACTCTAACCAACGAATACGCAGTCGTACCAAGAGAATACAAGAAAAAAGACGCGCTGCCAGAAAAAACAGTTGAAACACGCATCACAGGCACAAACCTGGTCGGACTCTTCACCGCAGGCAACTCCAACCAGCTTCTGATACCGGAGTCAACAAAGAAACGAGAAAAACAGAAACTGGAAGACACAGGCATAGAATACACTGTAATCAAATCAGTAGAAAACGCGCTCGGCAACGTAATCCTGGCAAACGATCAAGGAGCACTGATAAGCCCGGAAATAGCAGAATACAGTCAGAAAATCAGCGAAGCGCTTAAAGTACCTGTAGAAACAGGAAAGATCGCAGGAATACCGAACCCCGGCGTCACAGCCATCGCAAACAACCACGGAGCGGTTCTACACAGGGATGCGTCCGAAGAAGAAGCAGAAAAAGTCAAAGAAGCCCTGAAACTGGAAAAAGTAAACATCGGCACAATCAACATGGGCTCACCCTACATGGGCTCAGGAGCCGCAGCCAACGACCAAAACATCCTAGTCGGCGAAGACACCACAGGACCGGAGATAGGACGCATCGACAGAAACATGCACCGCCAAGAATGAGTTTAAAAAGCTCAACCCCGGCAGCGTAAACATGACAAGCTACAGCCTCACAGGAAAAATCCAGCTCGGCAAACACACCCAAAAATTCCAGAGAACAATCGAAGCAGAAACACAGAAACAAGCCGAAGACCTTCTACAAGCACAACTAGGCAGCGAACACAGCATCAACAGATCCAAAATCCAGATCCAGGAAACAGAGGAAGCCTAAAAATGCCAGAAGACCAGCAAATGCAGCAACAAGTACAGAAATACCAGCAGATCCAGCAACAGATCGAACAAGTACAGGAATTCATCCAACAAGTAGAAAGAAACATAGATCAAATGGAAGAGACCGTAGAAGCAGTCAACGACATGGAAAACCAGGAAGAAGGCAGCGAAATACTCGCACCGATCGGATCCGGAGTATTCGCAGTAGCAGAACTCAAAGAAAACTCCAAAGTCGTCACAAACATCGGCGGCGAAGCATACCAGAAAAAAGACCTCGACACAGCCGAAAACGTTCTACAAAAACGGCTAGAAGAGATGAAAGAGACACAGGAACAGCTAAACGAAACAGTACAGGAACTAAACCAGGAAATGCAGCAGATCCAACAACAGCTCCAACAAAAACGCCAATAGAGCCATGCTGGGAAAATTCAAGGACACGGTCAAAGAGTTCTCCTCCGACGTAAAAAACAAGATCACAGAGAAACAGCTCGACGAAGACACGCTCAACCCTCTCCTCGAAGAACTACGGCTAAAACTGCTTCAAAACAACGTATCGCTCGAAGCAGCAGAAGCAATCGAACAAAAACTCAGAAACCAGCTAATCGGCGAAGAAGTAACACGCACAAAAGTAGAAGACAAAGTAGACCAAGCCGTCAAACAAGTACTTCTCCAGATACTCGACGACTCCTTCAACTATACAGAACAACTAGAAAAAGCTGATGAACCGCCGATAACATTCTTCATAGGGTTCAACGGTAGCGGAAAAACAACAACCGCAGCAAAAATCGCTAACAAACTACAAAAACAAGGAGAAGAAGTAGTTCTGGGAGCAGGAGACACATTCAGAGCAGCTTCAATCGAACAACTACAGGAACACGGAGACAAACTGAACGCACCGGTAATAAGCCACGAATACGAGGCAGACCCGGCAGCAGTCGCCTACGACACGGTGGAACACGCAGAAAAAGAAGAAAAGATCGCGCTGGTGGACACAGCCGGCAGAAGCCACGACAACACCAACCTAATGGACGAACTGGAAAAAATGATCGAAGTCAACCAGCCCGACGTAACATTCCTCGTGGTCGACGCACTCTCCGGAAACGACGTCAACCAACAGGCAGAAGCCTACGAAGGCATGTTCGACGCGATAATCGTCACAAAAATGGACGTAGACGAAAACGGCGGCGCAATAATCTCAATCAGCCAAAAAAGCGGTAAACCGGTCGCCTTCATCGGAACCGGCCAAGGATACGAAGAC
>JBDGSH010000124.1:0-4255 GCA_042217665.1 Candidatus Nanohaloarchaea archaeon | reverse complement strand
AGCTGTAAGCCTTCTGCTGGTCCAGTCTCTGCTGCATCGATTCCTCCAGGCGTTTCAACTTGTTTTTCAGCGGTTCCAGGTCTTCCTCGAAGTTCTCCATCTCGATTTCCTGTTTGTTTTCCTGGATCGACTGCTTCCGCATCTTCGAAAGCAGGTGGTTGACCTCTGCCACGAACTGCTCATACTCTTTCATCTGAGCCTCGATATACGAGATTTCCTCGCCGAACTCCTGACGCATCTCTTCCGTAACTTCCTGCCTCAGCTCCTGCTTCATCTCTTCCTTTTCAAGTCCCAGCTTCTTTCTAACGGTTCTGTAAAACTTTTCCATTCCCATAAATATCAACCTGTATTTACCATTTGATGATAAAAACCTTTTAAGGTTTTCCCTGTTCAAAGCTGGGGCGGCAAACCTGAAAAACTCTTCCGTTACTCGTCCTCAAACTCTCCAGGAACGATCACACCGAGATCCTTGAACTGGTTCTGCTGGTAGAAACGCGCTGTAACAGCTCCAAGCATGGCATCAAACTCTCTGGAGGAATCAAGACAGTCTGTATCAACGCCAAGCGACTCAAGCGAGCTATCGCTGTCCAACGCAAGCTCCTCCGCAGAAATATGAGGGTCAAACCGGATAATCTCAGTGTCGACACCCTCCTTCTTCAGCATCGTGTCGATAGCACGCAGCCTGGTGATCTCCTTCTTCTGATTTCTGGAAGGCGTAAAGCTGAAGCCTTCCTCCTTCAGTTCTTTCTCCTCCCGGCTCCAATCCTGGTTAGGAGCCTCTGTCGGACAGTCAACAGCCAGAACATCCGGCTGCCTCTTTTTCAACAGCTCTACGATCTTTTCAGTTTCAAGAACAGAGTGGCTAGAGGTTTCATCACCCAGAAACGCTAGCTGGGACTCCTGCTGCTCCGAATCCGTTAAAACCATTCCTGCAATCATTTTTCGACCCTACGAAGCTTAAAGTCCTCCAAAGTTTTATTCCTGTTCTGCTTCGCCTCTATACGCTGCTCCTTAACCAGTCTCTGAATCTGGAGAACCAGATCGCTCAAAACCTTGTTAAACTCCTGAGGCTTCTCAAAAAACGGGAAAACAGCCGTTCTCTCGATAACAGCGCCTTCACCACCGTCGCCCTGAACCCTCAAAACCCTGTCATCGATCTCAAAATCAGAGAGCCAGGAACCAACATCGGATTCAAGCTCCACAGACTCCACGAACTCCTTCGCAACGCTGTAACGCGTAGCCTCGTGGAAAAGCAGGGTCTTCGCCAGCTTGGCATGTTTCAAACTCAGGGAGAGAACGCTGTCAAAAACATAAGATCTCAGTTCGGAGCCAGGATTACCTGACAAAACCACTTTCCTAACATTCTCCCGTCTCTCAAGGCCTTCAACAGCTTTAAAGCTGAGAAAATGAGTTACAATTATAAAATCCGAGTCGCTGGACTCGATCAAATGCTTTACTTCCTCTCTCTGGGCTTCAACTGACTCGATCTCCTCTGTAAAGCTGTAGACCTCTCTGCCCCGCGCGAAATAACTGAGCTGGTGCTTCCAGATGCAGGTGTTAAACGCTCCCGGCACAAAGATCAGCGAGACATCGGAACTCTTACCGGAGCTCAGGACACCGTTCTCCTCGGAAAGCTCAGCCAAAAAACCCATAACCAAAACCTGGAAACAAAAATTATTAAATCGGTTGTCAACCCTCCGTAAAAACGTGGAACCCTCAACCGGTCAGATCAAAACACTGGCGATAGGAACAGTAGCAGGAGCAGCTGCATACAAAATATACACTGTCTCAACCCTCGAATCCGCTTTCCTGACGCTTATCGCCTCGGCATGGATGCTCCACAAGCTCTCAACTCCAAAAAAGCTCTGGAACACGATTTCAAGCTTCAGCAACCCTGTATATGGATTCATGAACGCATTCCTGCCCAGCTTCGTCTACCTCTCCTACAAAGGCCTCGCAGTCACAGGATCACTGTTCCTCTCCACAGTAATCGGCATCTTCACCGCGGTGTTCTCAATCTGGTGGGCGGCCAACCTACCGGACTAGAAACCATTTAACATCTTCCCAACCAAAACCAAGACAGGGATGTTCGACAAACTCAAAGACTCAATCCAAAAATTCTCGAGAAAAACGGTAGCGGACGAAGAAGCAGTAGAACAGCTCGTAAAAGACATCCAACGCGACCTGATCAAAGCAGACGTCGACGTAGCACTGGTCTCAGACCTCAGCGACGAAATAAGAGAAGAAGCACTCAAAGAAGAACTCCCAAGCGGACTAACACGCAAAGAACACGTCCTCGAAATCGTATACCACAAACTGGAAAACCTCCTCGGAGAAAAAGCCGAAATAACAGAAGAACCCAAAGATATACTACTCCTCGGACTCTACGGCGCAGGAAAAACCACAACAACAGGAAAAATCGCCGACTACTACCGAAAACGAGGCTTCAAAGTCGGAGTCGTCTGCGCAGACACAGACAGACCCGCAGCATACAACCAGCTGAAACAGATCGCCGAAGACATCGAAGTAGAGTTCTACGGCGAAAAAAATGCGGAAGACCCGGTACAGGTCGTCGAAAACGCCAGAGAACAGCTGGAAACAGAAGTAACGATCGTGGACTCCGCAGGACGCGACTCACTTAACGCCGAACTCAAAGAAGAGCTCTCAGAAGTAGAAAACGTCTTCCAGCCCGACGAAAAATACCTGGTCATGCCCGCAGACCTAGGACAGTCCGCAAAAACACAGGCAGAAAGCTTTGACGACGCCGTAGGTTTGACAGGGGTTGTAATAACCAAGATGGATTCATCCGCCAAAGGAGGCGGCGCCCTGGTCGCGTGCAAACAGTCAGGCGCACCTGTAAAGTTTATAGGAACAGGAGAAAAAATGGACGAACTGGAGGCCTGGGACCCTGTAGAGTTCGTCTCCGACATGCTAGGCCAGTCAGACCTGGAATCACTGCTGGAAAAAGTCAAGCAGCTCGACACAGACCCTGAAAAAATGCTTGAAGGCGATTTCACGCTTGAAGACTTCCAGGAACAGATGCAGTCCGTCACAGGCTCCGGCATGATGGAGGACATGATGAGCCAGCTACCGTTCTCCTCCGATCAGATACCCGACAACGTCTCAAACATGACAGAGGAAAAGATAGAGTCCTACTCGGTCATAATACAGTCAATGACACCGGAGGAAAAAAGCGATCCATCGGTGATCGGAAAATCCAGAGCGGAACGCATCGCAGAAGGCTCAGGAACCTCCAGAGGCGAAGTAAGAGAACTGATCAAGCATTTCCGCCAGACAAAAAACATGATGGACAAGTTCGACAAAGGAGGCATGAAACGCGGCAACATGCAGGACATGCTCGGAAAACTAGGGCTTTAAACACTGATCCTGTCCCTGTTACGCTTCAATAACTCGATCTCTTTCTGACTGTAAAACTTTTTGCGGCCAAGACGCCGATCAAGACGGTCCTCACGCTTCACAAACTCCGAACCCACCTCATCATCAAGCTCAGAAAGCTTCAAATGCAGCATATCCGTAGAAGCCTTAAAACTATCCTTTAAAACAGCAGCTTTAGGAGTAGCATCAGGAATAGGAGCCTCAGACACAGCCTTCGTGGCTCCAAGCATCAACATCAAACCTTTGCGGTAGATCTTCTTTCTCATAGAGCGCATCCCGAAACGCTCCCGCTCGCCCCCGTAACAAAGAAATTGACGGAACCGGTTTATAAAGATTCTACCGGCTGTTCAAACCATGAAAACAGTCGCGGTGCTCTCCGACTCACACATACCAGCCCGGGCGGCAGCGATACCCGAAAAATTCCTGGAACAGGTAGAAAACGCAGACATAACAGTTCACTGCGGCGACTTCGAAACCAGAGAAGTCTACAACCAGCTAGAACAGTTAACCCAGGAATTCTATGCTGTAAAAGGCAACTGCGAACGCTTCAACCCGCCAAACTCCAAAAAATTTGAAGAAAAAAATCACAGCATCGGAGCATACCATGGAACCGGTATCACGCCGCGCGGAGACCACGAAACACTGCTTAACATCGCAGAAAACAGGTTAAACGTGGAAATACTGCTTCACGGCCACACCCATAAACAGGAAACGGTTAAAAAACAGGGAAAGCTGCTTTTGAATCCTGGAAGCTGTACAGGTGTCGGAGGAGGCAGCTCACAGCCAGGAAACCCGACAATGACGGTTTTAAAGCTTTCAAAAAACTCTGCAACAGTAGAAGAGCTGGAACTGAGTGACG
>JBDGSH010000123.1:0-3823 GCA_042217665.1 Candidatus Nanohaloarchaea archaeon | reverse complement strand
CTCTCAACAAGTTTCTTCAGACCCAGATTTCGTTTTTCTATGACTTCTGCCATAATTATTTTTTATCGACTCAGTCTTTTAACCTTTACTCCTGTATCGAGAACAGTTCCCGGGCGATCGCATTTACCGTTCAGGTCCCTGTCAAGGCTTGAGGTTCCTGGAAACGCGAATGAGGAAACTGCGGTGAAGTACAGGGAGCTTTTGGAGGATGCTGAAGACGAAGATTATGAGATCTATAATGTTGCGGTTGGTGTGAAGTAAAGGGGTTAGTGATTTAATCTGCAGGTTTAAAACGGGGTTTATGTCTGAAGTTGTTGATTCGGATTTTGGTTGGATGGTTGAAGGAGTTAGGGTGAAGGATCGTTCCCGTATCGAGAGGGCTATGGAGAAGCAGGATGAGATAAGGAATGAGTCCGGTGAGGGAGATTTAAGCAGTGAGATTAGGAAGTGGCGGGATAAGAGATGAGGATTGTTATTGACTGTTCTGTCGTGGTTAAGTGATTTAAGCAGGAGCAGGACAGTGATAAAGCACTTGAGTTAAGAGAAGCATACTTTAAGGAAGATCTGGAGATCGCTGTTCCAGACCTAGTTTTCTACGAAATTTCTAACGTGATGAACTATGATGACTCGTTTGACACTGAAGATGTAAAGGAATCCATTGAAACCTTGAGAGACATGGATTTTGATGTAATTGCTCCTCATACGGATCTATAAATAAAGCAATAGAGATTGCAGACCAGAAAGACGTTACTATCTACGACGCAAGTTTCATGGCCTTAGCAGACCTTCTCAACGCCGAAATGATTACTACAGACCAAGAGATGATTGGAAAAGCTGGAGAGGAAGTAACTATCCGAGGTCTCGGATCTTATTATAGAAAGTTTCTAACTTGTCTAAAAATTGAGTGCCAGAGAATGCTAATGATAAAAAATGGAGAAGTACAGTTAGCTGCTTTTAGAAGTAGTAGGTGAGGACCCTAGTATTTACAATGTCGCGTGGTAGGGTAGCCAAAATCGATCGGGTTTTTTATGGAAAGGGATTTTATCGTTTAGGCACTGATTATTGTTTTTGAGTAATCGAAAAATCTCGACACCGAGAAGCATTTGAATAGTCCGCTTAGAACACAAGGAAGGTTTGGATACTTACGGAAGAAACCACTTTACGGCGAGGAAACAGAAAAAACCCTTTCTTCCAGTGCTCACCGATCTAAAACCAAGATTACTGCTTTCACAATACTTCTCCTCACAGCCATAACACTCGGAACAGCCTTAAGCTCCACCTCCAACACCGCAGCACCAGCCGGATCCGCATGGATCGAAGGCTCAAGCCTCCACTGGGCTGACGGAAGCATAGAGTATTGGATGGACAGAGGTAAAATAGGTGAGAGTAGGAAGCTTATTTACAGATGGCATGATCATGGAAGAACGAGCACGCATCCTACCTCGACTTCAGGCTTCAACGAATACTTCGGCGGAAGTGTGGGAACTTTCCAATCTTAGGGAACTTGGGGCGACAGCGATGGAATAAACTGGCATGATAGAGGCGACCGACTGATTCCCTCCGGTCTTGCTGTACATGGAGAAGAGATTTACCTCGTCATTGCTACAGCTTGTCTTGATGCTCGAGCTTGGTGGTGCTGCCGCCATACCTACAAGAATTACAACTACTAAAGTAAATAGTATTGGCTTCACAATGAAGTTTTTATGATCGACCTGATTTAATAATGGGTCACTTCTTTAAAAGAGCGGATAGAAGTAAAGGGTGATGAAGAGGGCTTTATTAGCCGTTTCCCTGATATTGTTTTCATTATTTGCTTCAGCACAGGTTTCGGGTCCTTCCCACCCTCTTAGTCAAATATATCCTGTGGATGTTGGTTTGAATATGTCTGATCGTAGGGTTTATAATGTCTCTGAATTGGAGTTGAGGAATGGTTTGCAGGTGGATGGTTATGTGTTGAAGAGTTCTGGTGGTTCTGAGCTTCTTCGCTGGGATGAGTCTAATGGTGAGTGGGTTGTGAAGAACGGTAACTTGGATATGAGTGGGAATCGTTTGGAAGGGCTTCTGGCTGCTGATAGTGGTGATGATGCGATGCGCCGCGATAACATTCTTTCTGAGTTTGTGGATGCTGGTGGTGATTCTATGTCTGGTAACTTGGATATGGGTGGTAATGAGATCAAGAATGTTGATAGTCTTTCTAACGGTACCGCAAACACTCTGGAAATCGGTAGCGGAGGGAACGTCGAGATTCCGAACGGCAACTTGGATGTTTCCAGTCCTTCCAACTCGGATCATACTGTGGATGTCGGCGGTTCAATGGGTGTGGAAGGAAACCTGGACATGAACGGCAACAACATTCAGAATGTTGACAGTTTGACAGGTAGTTGTCCTTCGGGTTATATATGGGTACCAGGATCTAGCAAGCATGGGACTCAGCCTGGATTCTGCGTCATGAAGTTCGAGGCGAAGGATGACGGCTCAGGAAACCCGGTTTCCACTGCTACCGACTCATTATGGCTCAATATTAACTGGTTCCAGGCGAAGAAACAGTGCAGACAGCTCGGCGACGATTACCATTTAATTACCGAAGCAGAGTGGATGACGATCGTAGACAACGCCATGCGCCAACAAGGTAACTGGGCCGACGGCACAATCGGTTCAAAAGTCTCAAACGGCGGAGGACTGTACCGAGGTAATGTAGGACAGAGCGACAGCGTCAGCTACGACGCGTCCAGTGATCGGGATACGCGTGCAGTAAGTAATCGTCCGCGGAAGGCCTACTTCAAGTTGTCAAACGGCAACAGAGTTTACGACATATCCGGAAACGTCTGGGAATGGACACAGGGCTACATGACCACGAACGGTGTACCAGAGCCCGGAAACAATGGATGGACTGAGTACACTGCGATCACTAACTTCCGAAGCATGGAAGATGAGAAACCTATGAACCCGGCCTGGAACTCTACTAACGGAATTGGCAAAATCTATCTAGATCAATCGCCTTTCGGTGTTTCAAAAACTGATGGGAACATCCACGCGGTCCAACGTGGCGGCGACTGGGACAATGGTGCGCGTGCGGGTGCGTTGTCCGTGACCCTGTACAACGCTCCGTCGGACTCGTACTCGAACTTCGGTTTCCGTTGTGCTGTTTCCTGAGACCGGGGTTGAACTGTGTGCTATTGGAGGAGTGTGATATGATGAAAGGTGAGCAAGAACGTGGGACTTGAGCGTGAACGCGCGGAAAATCTGGAGGCCTTGAAAAGAGGAGGTGAAAGTTTGTGACGAGTGAGGAGGATGTAGATCTGTCGACGCCGGATTTCAAAGGACTGGAGCTGTATGAAGGCCTTTCACCGGTTGTAAGGGAGAAATAGATGGAAGAGAAAGTAAGGGAAATTGCAGGTAGGAATGAGCCAAAGCTGGTGCCAGATAGTAAGTATCTAGCCTTGTTGCTGGTACCTGTTCTTATTGTAAGCAGTTTTCTACTGTTTGACGATCTGGACCTTAGAGATAATAGGGTCGAGGCTGATGCCGAAGTGGTTATCGCCCAATCTGTTATGCCTTATAGTACTGTGGTTAACAGTTCGTCTCTGGTTCGGTTTACTAATAGACAGGATCAGGCAGTTAATGTGTCTTTTCAGACTTATCAAATTGATAGAACTCTTCGCTTGAAGGTGAATGAGTCGGGGGTTCTGAATTTATCGAAGTACAGTAACTTGCCTGAGGATAATTATTTCTCTGCTGGCGGAGAAGACGGTAGAATAGTTGTTAGGTAAAAGTATAGAGAAATAGGAGGAAGATAGAAGCAGGCTTAAACTTATACTTGCTC
>JBDGSH010000122.1:8760-10784 GCA_042217665.1 Candidatus Nanohaloarchaea archaeon | reverse complement strand
ATGGGAGATTTTTCGGAGCATGTTCTCTTTGGCGCGGTCGCCGGGCTTGCGGCTTTGCTGCTGGTTAGGCCGTCGCTGGGTTTTACTGAAGCAGCTTTCTCCTCTTTAATGTTGTTTGCTGGTTCGATAATCCCTGATGTCGATCACAAGAACTCTTATGTTTTCAGGTCGGTGAGAGCTTTTCTAAGTCTTTGTTCCGCAGTTTTTACCGCGTTCTTAATCGGTGGAACTGTTCAGAGTTCTTTTTTCGCCGGTTTAACCGGTTTTATCTCAGCTTTCTTGGTTTTGAGTTTTGTTCCCTTGACTCATAGAGGTAGGATTCACAGTTTCTCGTTTGCTGTTATCGCCGGTTCTATAGGTGTTATTCTGTCTGTGTTTTCTCTTGGTTCGGCGGTTCCCGGCGTCTTCCTGGGTATCGGTGTTTTCTCCCACCTGTTGCTTGATGGGGAGCTGGTCAGTCTTTGATGTCTGCGACGTCTTCCATCGTGGCGTTGCGTGAATCTGTGTTCTGTGTGTCGACGTCTGACACTTCCGGGTTGGTGTAGAGTTCCACTCCGAGCTTGGAGGAGAGCTTGTTTGCCAGCGTTTTGTCCGGTTTAAGATCCTGTTTCTCCACCTTGCTGATCAGTGACTGTTTTTCGTTGAGGTCGTCCGCCAGCTCCTGGATCGACAGCTGTTTGTCTTCCCGGGCCTGTTTCACTCTGGAGCCGTATTCCGGATGTAACGTGTCTTGACTGGTTCTTGAACCGGTTTTCTGCTTCTTTTTCTTCTTTTTCCGTTTCTTGGACGGTGTTTCCACTTCCTCGCCCATGTCGCTGCATGAGTCACAGACCTTGAGTTTGGCTCCCTCGATTTTGACTTTTTTCAGAGAATCAGTTGACTTGCCGCATAGTTCACATGATGCCATTTTCGTTTCACTTGGATCGGTTCTGAATGTTCCAAAGTTTGCTTCTAACCCTGAATTCGACTCGAAGGTTTAAACCCTTAACCCTCTTTAAGCACAAGATCAGGGTAGCCAGCATCCTCTAAACGGTCCTGCTCCGAGACACCGATGGATTCAGCCAGTTGCCTGACCCTTCGATCCAACTCTTCCCGGCTCTCACCCTGATACTCAAACTCGATGAACACGCCTAAATTTTCTACACGGTCCAAAACAATCTCAAGCTCACCGTCTTCAAAAACACGCCGGTTCTTCCGCACAACACAGTCTTCAACAAAATCCAGGGCATCCAGAATACGTTTCAAAGCCTCAACGTCGCTTACAACCGTCTCAGTCTCCTCAGTAACCGTCTCGGAGACAGCTTCATGGTACTCAAGCCTTGATTCACCTCTCTCCAACTCACGGACACGCAGGTAGTTTACTCTGTCTTTGGAGAAATCCTTGTGGGGAGGCGAAAAATATGTGTCAGTCTGCTGTTTTTCCTCTTTCAGCTTGAAACGCTGGTTTAAAGCTTTCAACACCTGTTCTTCGTCTTCAACCCTGTAGCGAACCTCGTTCTCCAGCTCCATACAGGCAATAACCTGCCAAAAGTTTTAACCGGACCGGAGGATTCAAGAGACAGGGAAAACAATTAGATTTCCATGGATATCCAGAACTTGAAGGAAGCCGCCAGAACCGCGGGACACAAGCTGAAAGGAGAATGCATCTTCTGCAGTATAGCTGAAGAAGGCGAAAAAACGGTTTTCGAGAACAAAGACGTGGCGGCGTTCCCTCCTCTAAAATCCGGTAGACTGGCGGAAGACCATTTCCTGGTCGTTCCCCGGGAACACTTCGAAGACATCTACAGCATACCGGAGGAAGAGCTAGCGGACCTGACTAAAACGGTGAAAACGATAGCGCAGCGGTTGGAAGAGAAAGGTTTTGAAGGCGTCAATATTTTACACGCCAGCGGCGAAGCAGCCCAGCAATCAGTCAACCACTTCCATTTCCACCTGGTTCCCCGCAGGAAAGACGATAACCAGGATCTCTGGCCGGAAACCGGATATAAGGCGGGAAATAGCGATGAAGAAGTATATAAAGAAAT
>JBDGSH010000122.1:0-8660 GCA_042217665.1 Candidatus Nanohaloarchaea archaeon | reverse complement strand
GGCCGGAAACCGGATATAAGGCGGGAAATAGCGATGAAGAAGTATATAAAGAAATGAGTAAGCTTCTTCAGGACTGATCCGACAGTTTTTCAGCTACTCTTCTCAGATTCCTGTTCCAGATCTCCAGTCTCTGCCCGGGATCGCTTTCAGCAAATGTTTTCTCAGCGTTTTCCAGCTTGAGAACCTTGTTCCAGTTACCTGAGTCGCCTCTAGGCTGTTCCGCTATCTCGATACCTACCTCTGTCTCAAACTCGTGGAACTCTCCGTCGTAGAGAACTGTGGCGATCACAAACTTTGCTTTCCTGCTCTCAGCGTTCTCCAGAAGCTTCAACAGTTTTTCAACAGGCAATTCGTCGTCAAAGTAGCTAATATACGGTCCAGGGAAGCCAGGAACGGCTTCGAGAAACATTGAGTGATCTTCTCTTATAACAGCGGAGTCAAAATCTTTTGAAGCTTTTCTAGCTGTGTGTCGGGCGATTTCAAGGCTTGAGTCAGCCTGTATTTCCGGGTAACGGTTGGGAACCTGTTTTAACTGTATATCTGTGTCTTGAAATGCTTTTCTGGCCGCTTCCAGTTTTTCAGGATTGGAGCTGATGAAGTTTACCTGTTTCAAGCCGTGTTCACCTTTTCAAGTTTTCCTTCAGATTCTTTCTTCCAGTCTTTGACTGCTTTTTTGATGTAGTCGGCGCGTAGCTGGTTTTCAGGTATTTCTGCTGGTTTGAACCATGAGTAGTCTTTGACCGTGTCGTCTTGCTGTATCTCCGGCTTTTCCGAGGTCTGTGAAGCGAATACAAAGTTTAGAACCTGTTCTTTGCCGGTTTCCGTGGTGTCGGTGTAGACGCCTTGGAACCGGTCCGGTTCTATCTCCAGCCCTACTTCTTCCAGTGCTTCTCTCACAGCTGTTTCTTCAGGGCTTTCTCCTGTTTCCATCGAGCCGGCTGGCAGGTTGTAGAGGTTTTCCGCTACCTGTTTTCCTTCTTTTACCAGCAGGATTTCGCCGTTCAGGTTTTCGATTATATTGGAGCCGACCACCGTAAACTTTTCCGCCATACTACTTGTTGGTCAGCGGTGACTCAAATAGGTTGGCGATACGTCATTTCGGTTGGTTGAGCTTGTTGAAGGTGTATCCGGAGACAAAGCCTATTACAGAGAGCGTTATCAATGCCGTTCCCAGTATCAGAAGGATTTCAGGGCCGAACAGCTGTTGGGAGGCTTCTCCGGCTTCAGGTGTTGCTGTATCCAAGGCAGTCATCGAGCTTGGTGAGGCCTGGTAGCTTGCTTTCCCTGCCAGTTCTTTCAAGCTGATAAAGCCTAGAGAAGCTCCTGCGAACATCGAAACTATGGACGATGCGAGCGTGAACTTGACTTTCCTTTCTTTGCCGTTTAAAATTGCTCTTGTTTTTCTTGTAGGCGAGTAAGTTACTCGTTTCCGGCCTTTTTCTTCGTCTTTTTCCACTAGACCGGCTTTTTGAAGTTTTTCCAGGTGGCTGGCGACCGTTGACTTGGATTTGCCGATTTCCTGGCTTATCCGGGTTGGCGTAGCTTCCTTCTCCAATACCTGATTAAGTATTTTGATTCTTGTCGGCGATGAAAGAGCTTTCACCGATTTGAAGTCTAGCTCCATACATTGTTTTTCCGGTTGGGAGGGTTAATAATTTTTCAGTGAACTGTTCGACTTTTTTCGAACGAACTGTTTCAGGAGTGTTTTCCGCGTTAGAACGTCCTTACCTATAAAAAAGAGGCTTTACAAAAGTTCCTTGGTGGAAACCACTATGGTAGACGTACTGAAAAAATCAGGCGTTCGCGAAGAAGCTGACGGAGTAAACGTAGGAAGCGATTTCTACGACGCTCTAGACGACAGAGTAAAGGATTTGATTAACAGAGCTGTCGACAGAGCACAAGGAAACAACAGGAAAACCGTCAAAGCTCGCGACGTGTAACAAAGTTTTTTCAACGGTTTGAGGGGGAGGGGTGAAAGGCTTTAAGCCCTCTCCAAAACCGCTCTTCTTTCTATTAAAGTTCTTCTCCTCTACGTTTCTGTTCTTTCAGGTGTGCTTCGATCTTGTCCAGCGCTTCCCGCAGTTTTTCCACAGTCTCCACGTTCTCTATCGGTAGACGGCCTAGATCGCCGTTGTCAATCTCTATCATGATTTTATCGTTGTCGGTTCGCACCTTGAAGTCGAGGATGTCGTAAGGGCCTTCTTCGAACTCGTAAAGTATCTCACTCATACTTAAGAATTAGAGACACGTGTTTTTACCGTTTGCTTTTCCGCTTCTTCAATCAGCCCGATCAAATCTTCAACCGACCCGCTCTCCAAGTCAAACCTTCTTCCTGGAACCTCAACTTTCTCCAGCTCGGATTCTCTGTCGTCAATCAGAAAGTCAATGTCTGCCTCATCTTTGGGCAGTTCAAACTCTTCAAACACGTGGACCTCGTCAAAAACCTGTTTAAGCCGGGTTCCCTGAATTTTAGCTCTTTGAAACTCTTCTCTACCTTTAGAAACCAGGATTAACTCGTGATCCAGCGACTCAAGCTTTTCTACCCTGTCAAGAACCAGGTCCGAAGATGAACCGGCCAGTTCAAGCACCCTGGCCGGGTCAACACCCATCCTCTCCGCGTGCTCCTCAAAACGGTACAGACCTCCGCTCTTCGAACTCTCGTAGCTCTCCTCAAAATCCGGGAACTCACGTTTCAACCGTGATTTAAAGCGATCAGTGTCGAACAGGACTTCGTCCAGATCTATTCCAACCCTCAAACAATCTCACCGTCCTTCAAAACTTTTTTATCAGGAATATTTTGAGTAACTTTTTCGTGAGCGTCCGTAGAAGCTTTAAAACCTATTTTTCGGCCTGGCTTAACCGTTGAATTGGATCCGATCTTGGCTTCCGACCCGATCACCGCGCCAAACTTTTTTCTGCCGGTATCCATCAATTCTGACTTTACTTCAACCTTCACGTTTTCGGAATCGTTTCTCAGGTTAGCGGTTTTTACTCCTGCTCCCAGATTGACGTTTCTGCCGATAACAGAGTCGCCTACATAGTTGAAATGCGGTATATTCGAGTTTTCTCCTACTACAGAGTTTTTAACTTCAGATTTCCCGACTTCAACATTCCGATCCAGGAACGTGTTTTCCCGTATATAGCTGTTCGGCCCGATTTCACAGCCTGACTTGATTAATGCAGGACCTTCAACTACCGAGTTTCACGTATTTCAGCTCCTTCCTCGATTACAACGTTTCCTTTTACATTTGCAGACTCGGCAACATCTCCATCAATTTTTCTTTCCACTTCTTTAAGCAACTCTTTGTTTGCTTCAAGCAGCTGCCACGGATAGCTGCATGGAAGCCAGCGCTCCGCTTTTTCAAGCTTGACATCGGTCTCGGAAAGGTATTCTGCCAATGCATCTGTGATCTCGTATTCTCCTCTCTCAGACTTCTCGACCTCCTCCAGTAAGTCGAAGAACCGTTTTTTAACCACGTAAAATCCTATATTGGCTCTGTCTGAAGGCGGTTTCTCCGGTTTCTCCTCTATATCAATGGCTTTTCCATCCTCTGTTTCAAAAACGCCGTATTTCCTGGGGTCGTCCACTTTTCTGTAAAGCACCGCTGAGTCGTGATTCGCTGCTTTCAACGCTTTTTCTCCGTAGATATCGTCGCCGTTCATGATAACAGCTTTTCGATCGATGAACTCCTTTGCCTGTAACGCTGCATGAGCTGTTCCCAGAGCTTCCTCCTGCTCTACAATTTTAACGTCTTCTTCGCCGCTGAAATAATTTTTAAACTGTTTTAGCTTGTAGCCTGCGACGATTATGACTTCATCCGCTTCTTCCCGTATCAGTTCGATGTTGTGCCGGATTATAGGCTTTCCTGCCACCTTCAAGAGCGGTTTAGGTGTGTCCTCGGTTAACGGACGCATGCGTGTTCCTTTGCCTGCGGCTAGAATAACTGCTTTCATTTTCTCACTTGCTGATTTCTCCTAGATCGGTTCTAGCGTTTGGAACAAATTTTACACCGTAGATAGAGTTATTTATTTCCACAAAGCTGTCTTCACCTATGATTGATTCTCTTACTGTGGTGTTGGACTTGATAGATGTCTCGCGATCGATTACACAGCTTTCTACATGGGAGAAAGGATCGATTCCGACTTTCTCCAGTATTAGAGAGTCTTCCACAAAGCAAGATCTGAGAAAACTGTTTTCCATCACTGTAGAGTTTTTCACAACGGTATTTTCAGCTATTTTAACGTTTTCTCCTATTAATGAGTCCTTTACTACTGCTCCGGTTTCGATTTCAGCTCCCGGCCTTACTATAGAGTCTTTGACCGTTGCGTCATCGCTTACCTCGGCTTCCTCACTGATTCCGGGTTTTTTCAGGTTTCTGATACTTCTGTCCGCTTCAATTACTTTTTCAGGTCTCCCGATCTCTATCCAGACGTTTTCAGCTTCTAAAGCTTTTGAGCCTTGTTTTAAACTTTCTAAAACATCGTCTTCGCTGTTAAATTCTTTTTCTGTCAGAAATATGTTCTCTGAGCTGTCTTCATCGTCTTTGTAGAGGTAGAGGTTTCGGCCTTGCTGGAATTTTTTGACCGCTTTCTTGAGGTCTTCTGGCTGTGCGAAAAGGTTTTCAGGCGCTATCAACAGATCGGTCTCTGCTTCCTGAATCGCCTGGTTTAAATCGGTTTTGTCGACAACTTCGATTGTTTCAACTTTTTCGAGCTGTTTGTAGATTTCTTGAACTGTTTTGCCGCCTACCGGAATCTCTGAAAGCTCTCTGTTTTCTGTTACCGGGAAGAAATCGATTTCAGGTCTGTAAAGGATGGCTTTCATTCTTGTGTTTCAACTGTGGGCTTAGATTTTTGTTTTTCGACACCGACTTTCTTCTGCAGCAAATCCATCGACTCATTGTATTCGTCCAGATAGTTCCCGCCTGAAATGCTTTGCTTCACATCGAAAGCGAACTCCAGAAACTGTTTTCCCTTCACAGAACTGCTAAGATTCTGGTTTAAGGCGTTTTCAGCTGCTTTTTTCATTCCTCGGTAGAGCTCACCGGTTTCGTACTCCAGAAGCTCTATTTCCTTATTTTTATCCAGGTCAAAGAGTTTTCTATGCATCAGATCGCCCAAAAGACTTTTCTCTCCTTTTAAAACAAAAAATCTGGCTGTCTGATCCAGGTAGATCTCGTCTTCAAGTTCTTTCGGCTCTGAACGGATAAGCTCATGATTTAAATCTTCTTCAAGCTCAGATGCCTTGTCTTCCAGCTTCTCCGTGGCTCCTAACCAACAGGTATGGAACTCTAGCTCCGGGTCTTTGTCTATAGAAATGTTTAACTGTGCTGTGGCTGTTTCCGGAGCTATCTCTGTTGTAGGATTGTTTTGGATCGTCTCCAGCTTCTGTTTGTTGAAATACGGCTGGAAACCGGTCTCAACTTCGAACTCATCCAGTCTTATCTGGTTGCTAGATTTTTCCAGCAGGTTCAACACGTATTTTTCATGTAGAAGCTGGTTCATCAGGCTGCCTCCTTTCAGATCGGAGAACTTTATCGGCGCCAGGTATTTCTGGATGCCTGAAGAGCTTGCTCTGAAGACCTCTAAACTGTCTATTTCCCTGTTTTTAACCAGTTTCCTGGTTTTCTGTACTACAGGGTTCTCCTGTTCCAGGTAATCTATTTTCCACATCGCTGACTCTAGAGAGGCCTGACTGAGATGCTGGTCACGTTTTAAAGACGGAGGTTTCTCCGTTAAATGGTAGAAACCGTGTTCTACCGACCTGAAGAGATTGTCGGATCTGTTGCCAACTTTCCCGGCATCGTAAACCATGACAGGGTCTTCAAAACCGTCCATCTCCATGTATGCGTTTTCTATATCGCTGAAAAACTTTATACCTGATGCTTTGTGTTTTTCCTTGGCTTCCTCAAGCTTTTCAAAGTCTGTCTCTGCCAGCGCAACTACCTCTAGCTCGATTTCATCCGAGCTCTCCAGCTTCTGTAATGCTTCCAGGCCTTTCCGGCCGATCCCTCTGTAACCGATCTGCAGAACTTTCAGAGTCACGTAGTAAGTTAATCCATCGCGGCAATAAAAGTTGTCTGTATAAAACCCCTTCCATGGATATAGATAAAAAGTTTTTGCCACAAACCGGTGGTATGTCTGGTGACGACAAGAACAAAACCGAGTCCTTTAGAGTGAATGAAGACACACAGGACCTGATAGAGGATATTGTAAATGCTGAGGGAACAAGCAGGTCAGATTTCTATAGAGACCTGGTTGAGTATGCTGGCAGAATCTATAGTGCGTTCGAAGAAGATGTTTCTATCCGTCAATTAATGGAAAGTCATGTGGAGCAGCTTGAAGAAAGCCCTCTTTATAGAGAGCTCCATATGAGAAGAATCGAAGGGGATCTTGAGGAGCCGGTTCCCTGGGACAAAATAGACGATGATTATGTAAATATAACAGCTATAGAGCCTGACGACGAATTAATAGATTACTTTGAACAAGTTCTAAATATTTCCAGAAGAGCTTCAGATGACGATGATTACCAGGAAGCATACAGTCTAGTAAGTGATCTCGAGAATTCAGGTAGAGAAAGGGCTGCCTTCCTACTAAATTCTGTTATCCACGACTATGAAACAGGCCCTATTTAAAGTTTAAATCCATGAATCACTTTTACAGAGGTTTTTACTAATGGGAGATAGACCGGCAAGAATTTACAGGGAACAGCCTAACCAGCCTTACACCCGTCAAAGCATGAGAAAGGAAGACAACTACGTCAAGGGAGCTCCTGCTCCACGAGTCACGCAGTACGAGATGGGTGTCAGAGACGAAGAGTTTGAAACCACGGTAGTTTTAACCCCGACGGAGGACGTCAACATCAGAAGCGAAGCACTGGAAGCCGGCAGAATCGCAGCAAACTCCCATCTAAGCAAAGTTCTAGACCCTGAAGAAGACTACTTCCTAAAAATAAACCCTTATCCGCACCACGTTCTACGTTACCACCCTTTAGCAGGTGTAGCACAGGCAGACCGTTACTACGAAGGTATGCGTAAGCCTTTCGGACGACCGATCGGACGCTCCGCGATAGTGGACGAAGGACAGGTAGTTATGCAGGTAGGAGTCGCGGAAGGAGACGTCCAGGAAGCCAGGAAAGCTCTTCAACGCGCAAAACACAAGATGCCTGTCAGCTGCAAGGTCAAGCTTCAGCAGTAGATTCAGTTAATTATTAATTCACGGTAGAAGCATTTTCTGTTATGGTAGTCTGGAAAGAAGATGCAGAAGGAAAAGACCTGGGCGACAAAGCCAACCAGCTGACAAAAGTAGGAACGTTCAACGTACCAAACTTCTTCGTGATCACACCTTCAGAATCGGAACAGCTTTTCGGCGAACAGTTCTCCCAGGCCAACGCAGAAAACAAGGAGATCGACCAGGACAAGTTCATACAGATCAAAGAATGCTACAAAGAAGTAGGAATGAGCTCAGAGGTCAGAAACGCAGTAGGCAAAGCCAAAAACCTTGTAGGAGGACAGAGAAACAACCAAAAAGTCTCAATCCGGATCTCCGACGACCGCGATGAGGTCTACGATTTTGAAATCGATGTAGGCGAATCCAACCTGGAAAACGCACTGAAAAAAGTCGCAGCATCCTACTACGAGAAAAACCAGGACCATCCAAACATTATAATCCAGAAACGAGTCGAGGCCGAATACACCGGCAGCTGCATAATAAATTACGGAAAAAACAAGTCTCTAGTAGAAGTCAACGAAGGCAACGGCGTACCGCTCGAAAACGGAGCCTCAGAACCCTACCTGTACCTCTTCAACCAGGAAGGCAAAGTAGAAAACACCAGAAAACCGGAGAAACACTTCAAAGTCAACAAAAACCCTATCAACGGCGAAACCACGCTTCAAAAAGTAGAAGCCTCCGAACTACCCTTCCAGAAAGGCCAGGTACAGAACCTGATTACCAGAGCCAAGAAAACAGGCTTAAACCTGAAGTTCGCGTTCAAACGAGGCACATTCTACGTAGTAGACGCATGGCAACCAGGAAAAACAGTTATAGATGAAAAAATAGATTCAAACCTTAAAGGAATCAAAGTATCGCCAGGACAGATCAAAGGAAAAACAGGGAGCCAGGTAAAACAATTAGACAAGCCTGAAGTCCAGGGAGAGCTCGGCGAAGTTGTAGTCGCATCAAGAGGAAGCTTCATATCACGACAGGCCAAAAAAGCACGTCAAAACGATATACCTGCTGTCTTCAGCTACTCAGAAAAACTTGAGCAGCAGCCAGACAGAACCAGAACAATAACAGAGACAACAACAGATACTTTAACCGAAAATAAGTCTGATGATCGCCAAAGTAATGTAGAAGAAGAGAAGGAAACGGAAAGAGCAGTTCTGGAGCATGCAGCTACCGATACAGTTGCTCTAGATCCTGGAGAAGGCGAAGGACTCTACATAAAAGGCTTTGAACAGAAACTTATCGAAGACGGGAAAGAGAAAGAACTCAGCTCAGAAAACTTTATAACATCTGCAGAAGAAGCTTTACTGTTCGAATCCGATACAGCAGTAGTCGACGCAAGAAAAATCGATGAAGAAATAACACTGAGAACACTTGAAATAATAGAACCTGAAAAACTTGTATTAGCGGTCAGAGACCCATCAACCAAGCTCTTA
>JBDGSH010000121.1:0-17275 GCA_042217665.1 Candidatus Nanohaloarchaea archaeon | reverse complement strand
GTTGAAGTTCTGGACCATGTTGTCGTGGGCGACGAGTTCTTCAGTATGAAGAAAAACGGTTTGCTGGAACCTGAGAAGTGCTCCTCTTAAATGTTTCGATGGTTTCAGACCACCTATTTAAAGTTTAGCTGAGGTCGGTTAATTGTAGGTTCTAAAAACACTCTGTTCCTGCGCGGGGTATTCAAAAACATGGCTATGGACGTATCTGACCACAGAGCAGTTCCCGAACACCGTAAACTCGAGGAAGATGAAGTCGAAGGAGTTCTAGAACAGTTCGACGCTGAAAAAGACGATCTGCCGAAGATAGAGCGCACCGACGCCGCATTAAAGCAGATGGATGCTGAAGTCGGCGACGTAATAGAGATAGTCCGGGAATCCCCTACAGCAGGAGAGACAACCTATTACCGTGTCGTAGTCGAAAGCTAAAGGTGATTAACCATTCAAAGAGAATTCCTTGACCAGCTAATCGAACGTAACCTCGTCAAACACCAGATAGACTCGTACAACCGTTTCGTGGAGGAACGAGTCGAAGCAATTCTAAACGAGGTAGGAGAAATAAAACCAGAGCTACCGGACGGAGAAGACCTTGTAATAAAAATAGTTGACGTCGATATCGAAAGACCTAAAATGAACGAAGCAGACGGCTCAGTAAGAAGAATAACTCCAAAAGAAGCCCGTCACCGCGACTTAACCTATTCCTCGGAGATCAAAGTTACGATGACACCGATCTTCGAAGGAGTAAAGCAGGAATCGGAGGAAGTAACGATCGGAGAGATCCCTGTAATGATAGGAAGCGACCTGTGCTGGACCTCAGACTGGGACAAGGAAGAAAAACGCGAAAAAGGAGAAGACCCGAAAGATCCCGGAGGCTACTTCATCATCAACGGCTCAGAGAAGACCATCATCGCAATGGAAGAAATGGCAAACAACAAGCCGATCTACCAGGACGATGACGGCGAACAGGTCTGCAGAATCAACTCAGAAAACGAAGGATACGTACAGAGACACGTACTGAGACGCGACGACGACATTGTAAACATCTCATTCGCTAACGTCAAAAAGACTCCTGCAATCTCGCTTATAAGAGCTCTGGGATACGAAACAGACAAAGAAATTGTAGAACTGGTCGGAGAAGACTATGCCAGCGACGTATACCTCAACCTGTACGAAACAGGCGCATCAAACCAGGAAGAAGCCTTCGAATACATCGCAAACCAGTCAGGAATCACCTCAGACATAGAAGAACGCGTATCAAGCATTCTGGACGACTACCTTCTACCACACCTCGGACAGGAAGAAGACGCAAGAGACGAGAAAGCAGAGTTCCTGGCCACAATGATCCGAAACACGATCGCACTAGGAAAAGGCGACATAAGAGAAGACGACATGGACCACTACGCCAACAAAAGACTTAACCTGGCAGGAGAGCTGCTTGAAATGCAGTTCCGCAGCGTATTCCTTGGAAAATGGGGTCTGCTCGCACGAATGAAATACAACTTCCGAAAATCAGCTAAGAGAGGACGCCTGCCTTCACTCCAGTCAACAATCGTTTCAGACACGCTAACAAAACAGATTATGGGAGCAATGGCGACAGGTAACTGGGTAGGCGGAAGAACAGGTATATGCCAACGCCTTGAACGTGGAAACCGGATTAAAACATTAGCACATCTCAGAAACATTGTCTCGCCGCTTTCAAGCGACAGACAGCACTTCGAAGCCCGTGATCTTCACCCAACACAGTGGGGAAGAATCTGCCCGATCAAGACTCCGGAAGGAATGAACATCGGACTGCGTACACACCTCGCTATGTCTGCCAACGTTTCAACAGGCATGAGCGACATGGAGAAAAACGCGTTAAAAGCAAAACTTGAAGAAGAGGGTATCAACGCCCGTTAAAGGAGGAGAACCAAAATGAATACTATGAACACCAAACTAACCAAAACAACGAATCGCACAGGTGAAATAAAATGACGAAAGTCTTCCTAGACGGAGAGATAATAGATGAAATCGACTCGCCTGACGAAGTAAGGGAAACACTGATCGAGAAAAGAAGACAGGGAAATATTGACAAAGAAATCTCGGTCTACTACGCAGAAGACAAAGACGAAATCCGGATCAACACTGACTCAGGACGCGTACAGAGACCTGTAATAATAGTAGAAGACGGAGAACCTCAGATGACCGACGAGCAGAGAGAAAAACTCGACGACGGAGAAATAACGCTCGACGACCTGGAACAGGAAGGAGTAATCGAATACATCGACGCGGAAGAAGAGGAAAACGCGTATGTAGCGATGGATGAGGAAGAAGTCACCGAAGAACACACCCACATGGAAATAGACCCAGCTATCACACACGGACTCTCCGCATCACTGGTCGTATGGCCGGAACACAACAGAGGAGACCGCGTAAACTTCGGAGCAAAGATGTCAGGCCAGGGAATCGGCATGCACTCCAGAGAGTTCCACCAAAGATTTGATACAAACTCAAACGTTCTCAGCTACGCCCAACAACCGATAAGCGAAACACAGACCTATGATTCGCTTCTAGAAAACCATCCGGTAGGCCAGAACATGATTGTGGCGCTGGGAACCTTCGACGGATACAATATCGAGGACGCACTCGTAATGAACCAGTCCTCCATCGAAAGAGGAATGGGGCGTTCAACATACTACAGAACATACAAAACAGAAGCACAGCGCTTCTGGGGAGGACAGGAAGACGAAATCGGTATACCGGAGAAAGACGTCAGAGGATACCGCAGCGAAGAAGCATACTCACAGTTAGACGAAGACGGAATCATCAACCCAGAGACAGAGGTTGAATCAGACGACGTACTCGTAGGAAAAACCTCGCCGCCGAAGTTCCTGGGCTCAGGCGGAGACGACGTCAAAATGGGGTTAGCTGACAGGAGAGAAACCTCTCTTACAGTAAGACACGGAGAAACAGGGAAGTCAGACCACGTAATGGTCTCAGAGACAGGAGAAGGCGACAAACTAATCAAAATGAAGCTGCGAGACTACAGAATACCTTCACTAGGAGACAAGTTCGCCACAAGACACGGACAGAAAGGCGTAGTAGGAATAACAGTGCCGGAAGCCAACATGCCGTTCACAAAACAGGGTATAACACCGGATATGATTCTCTCAACACACGCAATCCCAAGCCGCATGACAGTATCACAGGTAATCGAATTAATGGCCGGCAAAGCAGCAGCAATGCGCGGAGAGAAAGCAGACGGCACAGGCTTCCACTCTGAGGACAAAGACGATATTAAAGAACAGCTAGAGAAGCTTGGATTCCAGAGCAGCGGCAAAGAAACCATGTACAACGGAGTAACCGGAGAAGAAATGGAGGCAGAGATCCTGATAGGTCCAGGTTACTACCTGAAGCTCGACCACCAGGTCGAGGACAAGATCCACGCACGAGCGAGAGGGCCTGTAACCCTGCTTACAAAGCAGCCGACAGAAGGCCGCTCGCAGGAAGGAGGTCTACGCCTCGGAGAGATGGAAAAAGACGTCTTTGTAGGTCACGGAGCCTCATTACTGCTTAAGGAACGGTTTGGAGCCGACTCCACAGAGATAGAGGTCTGTGAAGAATGTGGAGAGATCGGAGTCCACGACAGGAAGGAGAACAGACATTACTGTCCTAACTGCGACTCCAACGATCTTGAGGAGACAGAAATCCCTCACGCATTCCTCCTACTGCTCAACGAGTTGAAATCACTGATGATAGACTCTGAGATAGAGCTGGAGGACGAAAACTGAGGTGAAGCCAATGAAGAACATACAAGAACTTGAATTCGGAATCCTGAACGCGGAAAAAGTCAAAAACATGGCAGTAAAAGAGATTACAAAGGCAGAGGTCTACGACGCGGACGGCTTCCCGGTAGAGGGCGGAGTAATGGATCCTGCTTTAGGAGTTATCGATCCTGGAATGACCTGTCAGACCTGTGGCGGACGCATAAGAGAATGCAAAGGCCACTTCGGAATGATCACGCTTTCCAGACCTGTCGTACATGTTTTACACGCCAAGAAGGTTAGGAACCTGTTAAGATTTACTTGTAGAGACTGTCAGGCGCTTCTGGTGAAGAATGAGGATAAGGCGCTGCGTAAATCCAACAGGATGACGGAATGCCCTGAATGCGGCACCGAACAGCACAGCGTCTCCATCGACAAGCCTTACACTTTCTATGAGGACGGAGACGAGATGAAGCCTCAGGATATCAAGGAAAGATTCGAGAAGATTCCGGACGAAAACGCCGCAGCATTAGGAGTAGAAGGCGGCAGACCGGAAGACCTGATAATCACGCATCTTCCGGTTCCTCCGGTAACGATGCGTCCGAGCATCACACTGGAGACAGGAGAACGCTCAGAAGACGATATTACTCACAAGCTGGTTGACGTTATCAGGATCAACAAGCGTTTACAGAACAACATTGAGATCGAGGCTCCGGACTTCATTATCAACGACCTCCACGAACTGCTTCAGTACCACGTCTCAACACTGTTCTACAACGACATGAGCAACGTACCGCCGGCAAGACACAGAAGCGGACGCTCACTTAAATCACTGATCGAGCGCGTACAGGGGAAGGAAGGACGCTTCCGACAGAACCTGATAGGTAAACGCGTAAACTTCTCAGCTCGTACAGTTATCTCACCCGACCCAAACATCGGGATCAACGAAGTCGGAGTACCGCAGCGGATTGCGAAAAAGCTGACAATCAGACTAAGAATCGACGAGGACAACCTGGATAAAGCGGAGAAATGGATCAAAAACGGTCCTGAAACCCATCCAGGAGCCAACTACGTCTTCCAGCCGGACGGACGCAGAAGAAAGATTACAGAAGAGAATAAAGAAGATCTACTGGACACCATCGAGCCAGGAGAGGGCTGGGAGGTCGAAAGACACCTCCAGGACGGCGATATCTCCCTGTTTAACAGGCAGCCATCCCTCCACAAGATGTCTATCATGGCGCACAAAGTCCGAGTACTACCTTACAGCACCTTCAGAATCAATCCAAACGTCTGCGCACCTTACAACGCAGACTTCGACGGAGACGAGATGAACCTCCACATCCCGCAGACAGAGGAAGCACGAGCGGAAGCAGAAGAACTGCTAAAAGTTCAGGAACACGTCAAATCGCCGAAGACCGGAGGACCGATCGTAGGCATGCTTCAAGACTACGTATCAGGACTCTACCTGTTGACAAAAGGCGAGACAGAGCTCTCCAGAGAGAAAGCCTTCAACCTGTTAGCGGAGGCAGGAGAACACGAGAAAAGCCTTCCTGAAGGCGACACAATCACAGGAGACCAGCTTGTATCAATGTTCATACCCGACGACGTCTCCCTAACAATTAACGAGGGAGAAGAAAACGAGGTAGTGATTGAAGACGGAGAACTGGTTGAAGGAACACTGGACGAGGACGCTCTCGGAGACTACGGAGGAGAAATCATACAGCAGATCAAGATCGAGTACGGCAGCGACAAAGTCACAGAGTTCATGAACCGGGTCTCCAGAATCGGCTCAATCTACCTATCCAGAAGAGGATTCTCAATCAGCCTCGACGACCTGGAAGTACCGGACGAAGCCACGGAAGAAATCAGGGAACTGGTGGACGAAACAGTCGAAGAAGCCAAGAAAAACATTGAAGAATACAGAGAAGGCGAAATGGAGCAGATCACCGGAAAGACAATGGAAGAAACCCGTGAAATCCGTGTAACACAGACACTGAACAACGTCTTCACCGACATCGGCCAGATCATCCGCGACAACGTAGACGAAGACTCCTCAGCCTACATCATGGCGGACTCAGGAGCAAGAGGATCAATGGAAAACGTTACAACAATGGCAGGACTGATGGGACAGAACTCGGTCAGAGACCAGAGAATCAACAGAGGATACAAGGAAAGAACAACTTCACACTTCAAAAAAGGCGAATTAAGTCCAAAAGCAAAAGGATTCGTCTCCTCATCGATCCTCGCCGGTTTAGACGCCCAAGAAATGTTCTTCCACCAGATGTCGCAGAGAAAAGCATTGATGGACAAGTCGCTGCGTACCAAGACATCGGGATACATGTACCGGCGTGTCTCCAACTCGCTTCAGGACCTTACAGTCCGAGAGGATCAAACGGTTAGAAACGCTCAGGACGAGATCATACAGTTCCGAGCAGGAGAAGACGGAGTCGACCCACAAAAATCCGACAGAGGTATAGTCTCAACCGAGATCGAGACAAACTAGGTGATAACAGATGACAGACAAGCTTGACTGGAGAGAACGATCAGAGAACCTTCCCAAAAGATACGAACAAAAAGCAGAAACTGAAGAGGAGAAAGAAAAACTTAAACAGCGTTACCAGCAGATGCAGTACGAGCCAGGCGAATCAATCGGTCTGGTCGCAGCACAGTCAATTTCAGAGCCAGCGACACAGTTAACGATGGAAACATACCACGCAGCAGGAGCAGCACAGGTATCTCTTACAGCAGGGCTTCCACGTTTAATCGAGATCGTAGACGCCCGCCGCAACCCTAAGACACCGGCTATGGACGTCTATCTCAAAGAAGAATACAACAACGAGGAGGATGCGAAAAAAGTTGCGCGTAAGCTGCGCGAAGTCAAGTTTGAAGACCTTATCAAGAAGGATACGCTGGATATAATGCAGCTTCAGGTTGAATACGAGCTGAATCCTGACCTGCTGGAAGACTACGACGTTGACGCAGGAGATGTAAAGTCACGTATCAAGGATTCGGCCAGGAAAGCCAAGATCAGTATAGAAGATAACAAGCTGGTTCTTACATCGTCCGAAGATGACTACGACCTGAGAGATCTGAAAGATCTGAAAAACAAAGCTGAGGAAGCGCGTATTAAAGGAATTAAGGGTATTGAACAGGTTGTTATTAACGAGGACAATGGAGAGTGGCGGCTTCAGACTGCTGGCGCCTCTCTGAGGAAAACCTTGAAGATTGAAGAGGTTGACGAGACCAGAACCATCAGCAACGAGCTTTACGAGGTTAAAAAGGTTCTCGGCGTTGAAGCTCTCCGTCAGAGAATCGTGGAGGAAGTGAACGAGACGCTGGCGAAGCAGGGAATCGGTATCGACGACCGTCACATCATGCTTTTGGCGGATATGATGACCAAGGAAGGCGAGCTCAACGGAACCACGCGTTACGGTATCGTCGGAAACAAGGACTCGGTTCTGGCGAGAGCAGCGTTCGAGGAAACCAAGAAACACGTTACACAGGCCTCGCTGAAGGGAGAGAAAGATCCTCTGGAAGGAATCGTCGAAAACATAATGGTAGGTCAGTCCATCCCTGCGGGAACCGGACTGGTCGACCTCAAACCAGGGTTTACAGGTGATGAGTAGACAGTGAAACTAGAAGGGATTTATAAAACCTGGGATAAAAACCTTTTACACAACCTTATTTGGAGCCAAAAATTCTAAGGAAGTGTAAATCCTAGCATGTCAACGGTCAAGTACGACACAGAAAACATCCGAGCAATCAACATGTTCGAATCGGTTACAGGAGTCCAGGCCAGAGACGTTATTCTGAAAGAAGACGAAGCTTACTTTATAGTGCCGGAAGGAAAAGCAGGGATGGCTATCGGCAAAGGCGGAGAAGTAGTTAAAAAAGTTCAGAGAAACCTGGACAAGGACGTCAAAATCTTCGAGTACAGCGACAACCTCGGAAAGTTCCTGAACAATCTTGTTCCCTCGGATCTTAGAGGCGTCGACATCGAAGAAAACGGTTCAGAGAAAGAAGTGGAGATCAACGTATCCCGGGACAACAAAGGCAAAGTCGTAGGCAAGAACGGTAGGAAGATCGACTCCATACGGGAAGTTCTTCAGAGAACCCACAACGTCGACGACGTCACCGTCGAATAAAAGCCGAACTACTTATTTAACCAGCCCTCATTCTCCAGTGTGATAACGGACAGAGCCAGGGAAGAAGTAGAGGACTTCGAAAGATTAAAGGAAATCACACAGATACTGCTGGACGAAGGCTTCGGATTCATTCTGAAAGAACTAGGACTCGGAAACAAGGTGCCGTTCCACCACCGAATCAAGCCGAGAGGCTCACCGGAAAGACTGAGAGAAACCTTCGAAGAGCTAGGTCCAACATTCATCAAGTTCGGACAGATACTGGCACAGCGACCCGACATTCTACCACGGGAGTACACTGAAGAACTGGAAAAACTAGAAGACGACGTATCCTCCTTCAACGCGGAGAAAGCCCGGGAGATTATAGACGAGGACACCGGAATGGAAAACTTCACAGAGTTCGAAGAAGAACCGGTCGCCGCCGCATCAATCGCACAGGTACACCGCGCCAAACTAAAAAACGGAGAAGAGGTCGCAGTCAAAGTCAGAAGACCCGGCATCGTCAACCAGATCAGCAAAGACCTGGACATACTCAAATTCCTGGCCAAAGAAGGCGAAAAACACTCTGAAAAAATGAAAAAGCTGCGAACCAGGAAGATGGTGAAACAGTTCGCATCCTGGACACAGGACGAACTAGACTTCCAGAAAGAGCGGAGAAACATAGAGAGAACCCGGCAAAACTTCCAGGACGAAGACAGAGTCAAGATACCTGGAGCTTACCCGGAACTTTCCTCAGAACGAGTTCTCATCATGGAGTTCATGGAAGGCGTCAAATGCACCGAGAAAGAAGAGATGAAACAGCTGGAGATCGACCAAAAACAGGTCGCGAAAACAGCCATAGAACTGGGAATCAAACAGGTCGTCAGAGACGGCTTCTTCCACGCCGACCCACATCCCTCCAACTTTCTGCTGAACCAGGAAGGCGAAATCATCCTTCTCGACTTCGGAATGATGGGCGAAATATCCAAGAAAAAACGCAGAAAAATCGGGTTACTGTTCCTCCACGCCGTCGACCAAAACGTAGACGCAGCAATGGACATAATCAAAGATATAGCATACGTGGAAGACGATGCAGACCTGGAAGAACTGAAAGAGATCGTCGAACACAAAATTATGGAAGCAAAGAACGCTACACTCGCCGAATACAGTATCTCCCGCGAACTACTGGACATAACCATCGAAGCAGGTAAAAAAGGCGTCCACATGCCCGCATCGTTCGCGCTGATAGGGAAATCACTTGTAACAATGGAAGGAATCGGATTAACCATCTACCCCGACTTCAAAATGACTGAAGAGTACGAAGACACCGCAGAAGAAATCCTCCGACACCAGAACAACCCGAAAAAACTGGCGAGAAACATCTTCATCGACCTCCTGCAGAACAGGGAAGCGGTCGAAAGACCGTTCTCAACGCTCCGCAACGCCGCCACCAGACAAAACCACAGTCCTGACATACAAATAGAGAACAGACAAAACCTATTCACGCCGGCGCTGATCCTCTCATCAGCGGTTCTCTTCCACGCCTCGCTGAAACCGCAACCCGCATTCATTCTGGGCGTCGGAGAACTACTTCTCGCAGCCTACATCTACACCCGGAACCGGAAAACCGTTGAGTGATCGCCCCGGTATAAAAAGCTTAAACTCGAGTCAGAAGACATGGGTCTGTACAACGCACGCAAGATGCGGAAGAAACGCCAGCAGTACCGCTGGAGCGACATCGACTACAAGCGGAGAATGAACAACCTGAAAGAAAAATCAGATCCCTTGGAAGGATCACCTCAGGGAAGAGGAATCGTACTCGAAAAACGTATAATCGAAGCAAAACAGCCAAACTCCGCTCTCAGAAAGTGTGTACGCGTACAGCTCATCAAAAACGGTAAACAACTAACAGCATTCGTACCAGGCGACGGCGCCATCGACCACATCGACGAACACGACGAAGTACTCATCGAAGGAATCGGCGGCGCAGACTCCGGACCAAAAGGAGACATCCCAACAGTACGGTACAAAGTAATCAAGGTCAACGGCGTCAGCCTAGAAGAACTCGTAGCCGGAAACCAACAGAAACCAACGAGGTAATCGAAAATGAAAGATTTTCTTAAATCATCCAACCACAAGGTGGTAGCATGAGTGAAGCAGCTAAGATCGAAGTCGAAGACCAGATCCTCACCATGGGAGAATGGGACGCAACAGAGGCAGAGATCGAAGACGACGGACTGGTCAGATACATCAGCCTGGAAAACATTTTAGCGCCGAGAAGCAAAGGCCGACACGAAGAAAGACAGTTCTACAAAGCCGACGTACCAATAGTAGAAAGACTTCTCAACCGGCTTTACGTAGCAGGACACCGCGGAAAAAAACACTACATCGACTCAGGACACAACTCAGGCGACAGCGAAAAACTCTGGAAACTAATCGAAGACGCATTCCGAACAGTTGAAGACGAAACAGGAGAAAACCCGATCCAGGTACTGGTCGACGCAATAGAAAACAGCGCTCCGGTAGAAGAAGTCGTAACATACCAGAGAGGAGGCGTACGAGCCAGAAAAGCAGTAATAGTTTCACCGCAGAGACGTGTAGACCTCGCTCTCAGACTCCTGGTACAGGGAGCCTACGAGAAAAGACTTGCGGAAGACAACGACGCCTCAGACATTCTGGCGCAGGAAATCATGCTGGCTGCCGACGGAGACGACAACGCCCGAGCAGTAAGAGAGAAAGAAAGACGGGAACGCGAAGCAGAAGGCGCCCGATAAAACATTATACTTTCATCCTACTTCTTGTCCACCAGCAACAGTTTTAACCTGGAATAACTAACCACAAAATAAGTGATGAGAAACAGTGAGAAAAAGCTGTCAACCATTTTTCTACTGACAATTTCCTTCACAGCGTTATTCACAGCCCCCGTCGCGGCGGACGGTTGGTGGAACTCCGACTGGAACTACCGGAAGCCGATCAACGTAACGGAGACTCAAAGAACTACCCTGGAAAACCATCCCGTCAATATCTCAGTCAATACAGCAACGCTTCTACAGCAGGGAAAAATCCAGGCCGACTGCGGCGACATCAGGTTCGGTAACGAAACATCTGTCTTCAACTACAGCCAGAGAACACCTTGTAACTCTCAATCAACAGTTTTCACGTTCCAGCTACCTAAACTGGGATCCCTAGAACAGAAAACTGTATACATGTACTACAACAACTCAAACGCAGAGAAAAACCAGAAAGGCTTCTTCAGCTTTGTAGACCGCTTCAACTCAGACACCTCCAGCAGTTACAGCTGGAGCAACGACCAATACACCTACCAAACAAGAGATGGATACGTCACAATCGATGCAACCGATTCAAGAACAACTGAACCAAAGCTTTCGGTCACTCGAAGACTTGGGTTGCCTGAAAAAGGCTTTACAGAGATAAATATCTCCCAGAACTCTGTTTCGACAGGTAACAAGACCGTGATTAAGCTAGGTAGTTCTCAGAGCTTCTACAAGTTTAAATGGGTCAACAGAGACCCTATGGAGCTTCCAGGCAACGGCCGGTTCAACATTTCAAAGGTGAGAAACGGAGAAGTAAAAAACAGCTGGACAGGCGAAGCAACCCTGGACAACCAGTACAGTTTCAACATCCGAGCCGAATGGAGCCCGAAAAGCCTAGAACTTCATATAAACGATAATAAAATCAAAAACCTGTCTCTCTCCAACCCAGAAAGCTTCCGTCCGGAAAACTTCACCTTCAAAAACGCTCACAAAAAACTGAACTGGAGCTATATCAAAATATGCTCAAGAAAACAGATCTGCGGCAAAGACAAAACCATACAGCCCGACACATCTATAGGAAAAGAAGAATTTCCATGGAAACTCTGGCTAGACAACTCAACAGAAAACTTAACAATCCAGGAAAGCGGCAACGTCAGCGTCACCCTTAACACAAGCTACAATCTCAGAAAAGAAATGGAACTATATGTAGACGGAGAAAGAAGAGGTTCAGGCACCACTTCAGGTCTAACCGCGTTCCCAGAGTTTCAAGAAAACGCCTACCACAGTATAAAAGCCGTATTCCCGGGAACAGGCATTAAAATCCAGAGATACGTAATCGTTAAGCCCGACAACAAAGCTCCAAACATAACGCTGAAAAAACCAAAAGTTTTAAACGACCAAAAATCTGTAAAATTCCCTTTCAAGGCCGAAGACAACTTTCTCACCGATCTACGCTGTTCTCTCCATGTAAACGGAGCAAAACAAAAAGAACAGAACGTCTCAGCAAATTCCAAGGACTTCTTCAAGTACCCTGCCAGCGAAGGAGCAAACCAGAACTACCGCATAAAATGCAAAGACGCCGCAGGAAACACTAAAAACGTTTCAAACAGTTTCACCGCCGACTACACCAGCCCCAACGTAACTATTAAAGCTCCTGAAGCCGATTCGAAAGTTTACACTACCGAACCTGATGTAGAGTGGACCGCTTCCGATAAAATCTCCGATACAGTCAGCTACAGCCTCTTCCTGAACAACAGCCTGAAAGATACAGGATCAATCAGCTCAGGAAGCTCTCAAACCACGGATCTCGGCATACTCGAGCCGACGCCCTACAAACTCAGAATAGAAGTAGAAGACGAATACGGCAACCAGAAAACCCTGAAACGAAGCTTCACAGTCAGAGAATCCTACGTAAAACTTTACAAACCAGAAAATAGGTCAAACGTTACAGAAATGCCGCTGAGCTTCAAATACAGGTTTTTCAACGACCGTTACAGCCAGGCAGACTGCTCCCTGATTATAGAAGGAGAAGAAAAAGTTTCCAAAACCATTAACCCCAATACCAACCAAAGTCTCTCCTCAAACAGCTTGAAACAGGGCTTAAACAGGGAATGGACGGTTAAATGTTCCACACCTGATAAAAAACGTCTAAGCTCCCGAATAGCTAACATCGACTACGAAAAACCTGGTTTCAATCTATCCGCCGAGCGAAATAGCCCTATCACCTACAGAAACGAAGAACACGAATTCAAAATCGAGGCAGACGACAACATCAGGCTGGAAAACATTATTTTCGAGAATAACTTTTCAGGCAGCCTGGAAAACACTTCTTTCAGAGCAAAAAACCAGATCAGCCCGGAATACAACCTCTCAGCCGGCCATTATATTTATCGGGTCTACCTAGAAGACTACGTAGGTAACGAAAAGCTTTCCAGCCTGGAGACCTACAGAATCCGGAAAGGCGATCCAGGACTGAATCTAAAAGCCAGGGCATTGACGATCGTGAGAGACTCATCACCTGAAATAAAGTGTAGCGACGCCAACAACCAGACCTCCATAAAGCTTTACAGAAACAACACGCTTCTAGGAGAGGCAGCCAACTCTATAACCGACAACAAAAAACTTAGTGCTGGAAATTACAGCTACCGATGTTACACAGCCGGAAACGAGAACTATACTGCACAAAACCTTACAGCCAGAGTTAAAGTCGTCAAATACAAAGAAGACCCTGTAAAAATCTTAATAAACGGTGAAAGAGAAAACAAAACACTTCAATACGGCGAAAACCTTTCAGTCAATGCTTCCTCCGGCTCAGGAACCGAAAAACTTTACCTGAACGGTACAAGAGTTCGGGATCCATTCAACAAAACACTTAAGCCAGGACACTATGTTTTCAAAGCCAACTCGACCGGTAGCTACCGATACAACGCTTCATCTGAAAGAAAGACGCTGAAAGTCGAGAAAGCGAAACCTCAAATCAATTTAAATTCTAGTAAAGGGTTTAAAATCCTGAAAAATCAGTCAACCAGGATTCTTTGTTCTTCGCCAAGTAACCAAGCCAGTACATCGCTTTACAGGAACGGAACGTTGCTGAAATCCTCCAAGGAAGAGATCACGTTAAATGAATCGCTTGACACCGGAAAATATCTCTATAGATGTAAAGTTTCAGCAACCGAGAACTATACAACGGCCTCGATCAACAAAACCCTGAGGGTTTCCCGAAAACTCGAACCGGGCCTGGTAATTACAGCCGATCCCGGATTCTATCTAAATCCCGGAAAAACAGTGAATATAAGCTGTCACGCCGAGCACAGCCAGGCAGAGCCACAGCTAAGTCTGGAAGGAAAAAAGATCTCAAACCCTTATATTGAGAGCCATGAACTAGGAGTCTACAACTACAGCTGCAGCGTAAATTCCACAAAGGACTACCTATCAAAAACAATAACTGAGACGCTTATAGTCAAGAAAAACTCCTCCGTCCAGCTAATGCTAAATCAGAAACAGCACAACGTTACCATAGGCCAAAACCGCGAACTGAACATTACAGCCAGGCTTTTAGAACCTTCCGGCACCATAAAAATTTATGAAAACAGCAGCAAGCTCTGGCAGGGAGAAAACACCACAACCTATATCAAAAAATATTCAAAGACAGGGAACCTGATTATAAAAGCTTCATTCGCCGGAAATGCCGATTACTTCCCGGAAAACCAGAGCTACACAGTTAACGTAACCGATATCGATCCGCCCGAAATAAACAAAACCTCTCCCGTCTACAACTGGTCTAGAGACAACCAACAAACATTTAAATTCTCCGTCAGCGACTACCACCGGTTTTCATGTAGTTTTTATATCAACAAAGATCTGAAAAATGTCAGAAACAGCATCAAATCTCAAAACATCAGTTTCAAGACTTCTCTACCAACAGGCAATCATAAATGGCGTTTAAGCTGCACCGATTCAGTCGGAAACACCGAAAAACAGTCAGGAGAAATTTACATCGACCAATCAGCTCCTGAAGCCCGAATACTTAACTCCAGCGCCACCATAGGAAATCCATCGCCCAGCATTAAGATCTCCGTCAACGACTCTGTTGACGAAGAGCTTAACTATAGTATCCTTGTTAACGGAAAAACTGAAGCTCAGGGAACAGTTAAAAACAGCTCCAGTAAACATATCAAGCTTACACAGCTCCCTCTAGGAGAAAATAAAGTAACATTGAAAGCAGAGGACTCAGCCAGCCATACCTCCCTATCCAGAACTGTTAACCTCAAAATAGCAGGAGAAACCGTTTATCTACTTTCCCCACGATACAGCGAGGATGTAAACACCAGCAAACCAGAGTTCAAATATAAGTACTACTCAGATTACGCACCTCTAAACTGCAGCCTCTTCATAAACGGAACGCGGAAATCCAAGACAGAAAGAGTACCGCAGGGAGAAGAAAAAAGCTTTAAAATCCAGAATCTATCCACAGGAACCTATAACTGGAGAATAAAATGCAGTGACAGAACTCATACAGTCTCCAACAGCAGAAAAACCTTTGTAGATTTGGAAAAGCCCAACCTGAGCAGCCAAACCGTTGGCAGAGACTCAGGTCACCGCTACACCTCAAAACCCACAACATTCAAAGTAGAGGCTGAAGACAACAGAAAGATAGAAAAAGCATATTTAGAGGCCTCATGGCTCTCTAAACATCAAATGAAATGCCAAAAAGAATTAAACAAAACAGAATGTACGTACTCTACCGTTGTACCTGCCGGCAGACACACCTACAGTTATATTCTCAAGGATCCGGCCGGAAACACTGTGGAGACACAGAAAAATACATACTATGTAGAGGAGAGCAAAGCCAACTTCGTTCTAAAGCTGAATGGACGCCAAGAAAATATAAAAGTGGAGCCAAGGACACAGATAGAGATTGAAGGCGAGTTTATTGCTCCAGAATTCGGATCAATCTACTTCAAAGTCAACGGAACAAGAATAGGTATGTGCGGAGAAGGATACGGCTGCAGCTTCTACAAAAACTTCAAAAAAGAAGGCAAATACTCTGTAAAAGCAGATTTCTACAGCTCCAGGAGTTACATGCACGTAGAAAAACAGTACCTCGTAACGGTGGAGAAAAACAGAGAACTACCGGACGACGATTCAGATAGCGAAGATACAGAGAAAAGACCTGGAAAACCCAGTATAGTTATAAACCAAAGCAAAAAGAAAAACAACGGATTCAAAAGCGGTCCAGCGGGCGGAAAAGGCGGAGGCGGCGGCCTCGGAAAATCAAGCAATAAGTCCGGAGAATTAAAGGTCTCTCCAGAGACATTCAGGCTGAAGCTTAACCCTGGAGACCGTAGAATCAAGTACTTCAGAATTGAAAACACAGGAAACAGAAAAACAGCGATTAAGATCTCAGAAAACCTGAAAAACGTTAACATCGACCAGAAAACCGTTTCCCTGGAACCCGGCGCCTCTGAAAGTATCCCTATCTATATCGCTTCAGGTAATTCTTCAAAAAGTCTTCAGAGCGGAAAAATCATTATCAGAGGTAAAGAAACCGTTAAAATACCTGTACAGCTCCAGATACAGAATCCTTCCGGTCTCCTGGATGTTCAGCTCAAACTTTCGGAAAACAAGTTGATAAAAAGAGAAAACGGCTTTATAACCGCAGAAATCTTTAACATGGGAAGAAAAAAACGTGTAGACGTCAAAATCACTACGAAAATACTGAATAATCAGGGAGAAATCGTTCGCAGACGACATGAGACGTTAGCGGTGGAAACCTCCGCTTCCAGAAACTTTAACCTTAACAAAAACCTTCAACCTGGAGTCTACACCGTGAAGCTTAACGCATCCTATGGAAACCGTTCCGCAACAGCCGCAACACAATTCAAGGTGACAAAAAGCACGGAAAAATCCAAGAAACTGTTCTACGCCTTGATAACTTTCATAACATTAGTCTCCTACATTGTAGGTTTAAAAGTAAGAAGAGAACACAGAATAAAGAAACTCATGGAGAACTCAAAGAGAGACGCGATAACGGAGCTGCAAGAAAAAAGTCAGAAAACTGAAAAGCTTTAAAGCCAGAAGCCTTCAATCCTTTTTTGTATAAATGAGACGAGAAAAAGGCATCTCACCATTAATCGCCGCCACCCTTCTAATCGCTTTCACTCTTACAATAGCGGTTCTGGTAGAAGCCTTCCTAACACAGACCATGAAATCCGCACAACAAGGACAGAGCGAAAAAATCGGCGACGTCCTGGCATCGTCAAAAGCCTCACTAGAAATTCAGAGAGTCGCATACGACAGCAGCAGCGGAAACTACACAGTAACAATTCAAAACACAGGCAGCACAGCACTTGAAAACTTTTCAGCAGTTATAACAGGAGAAGAAATCGCACAAAAAAGAATAGCAGAGACTCTACCAGAAGCAGAGATAATGAGATTTGAATTAGCAACATCAAACTCTCAAAGCCAACACGACAGACTCGAAGTAGACTCTATACAGCCAGCAGCCTCCGACTCAGAAACCCTTACCAACGTAGACTCCGGCTCAGCACCCGCAGCACCAACAGGACTGACAGCAACAGTGAACTAAACATGAAAAAACAGAAAGCTCTGATAACAGTATCTATTCTTCTAGCAGCCT
>JBDGSH010000120.1:0-10918 GCA_042217665.1 Candidatus Nanohaloarchaea archaeon | reverse complement strand
CCCTCACTCCAGCTCAACTTCTCTGCCGAACTCATCTCTCAAAATACTTAGAATCCTTCTCTCCAGTTCTTCAAGCCTATCCTGTAGCTCCTCTCTTCTCTCCTCGATCCTCTGTTTCTCCTGTCTCTGCTGATCAAGGTCGTCTTCAACCTCTCCAATCTTATCCTCCAGCTCTTTCTTCCTTTCTCTGTACTCATGACTCTTAATTTTGTCTTCAAGATCGTCAATCCTGTTCTTCTTTTCTTTTACTTGATCTCTGATGCTGGAAAATTCTTCAAGCGTTTCAGCGCCGCTGACAAGCTTTTCCCTTGTTGAACTGTTTATCACGTCGCTGTCCGCTGCCTCTATGGCGGCTTCCGCCGCTTCCTCAACGTTTTCGGCTTTTCTGTCAAAGACAGCCTGTTTTTCTCCGTCACGGATCTGTCTTAGTATCTCAGAGCCTTTCTTTGAAACCTTGCCGATCTCTCCTTCGTACAGAAGCTTTTTCAGGCCGCGCTGCATCTTCCCGGCGGCGGAGGAAACTCTCTTCTCCAGACTCTTCTTTTCATCCTCTGCTTGTTGTTTCTCAGCTTTCAGATCCTCAAACTCTTCTCTTAGATCGGTTTCCTGAAGCTCTTCAAGCCTCTGCTTTTTCTCTTCCAGCTTTTCCTCCAACTTCGATATTTCCAGGGATTCAAGCCGGTCTTCCTGATCCTGGATTTTCTCTTCAACCTTTTCCTTCTCTTCCAGCTCTTCTTCCAGCTTTTCCAGTCGTTTCTCTGTAGCGTATTCGTTTCTGAGAAATTCCTCTAAATCTTCTTTAACCGTTTCAACCCGGCCCAGCTCTTTGGAAAACACGTTTTGTTTGTGTATCTCCTCCAGTACTGCTGCCTCCTTCTGTGTCATGGACCTGAACTCGTCAACAAACTCTTCCAGCTTGAAGTGAAGCTTTTCCGGGTTTTTAGAAAGCGAAAATTCTTGGATAAGTTTTAAACGGTCTTCTACAATGTTTTGGACAACGTCTTCAACTATCGACCGGTTTTTCTGGTCTTCATAGCCTTTCAGTTCTTCGACACTGTTTTTCAGCCGGTTCAAGGCTTTTTCTGTCCGGTCCTTGAACTCCTGTTTCTGGTTTTCCGTTGCCTCGAGTCGTTCCGATCTGCGCTCTCTGAACTCGTTGTCAGCTTCCTCAATTGACTCCAGTTTCAAGGGGTCTTTTCCGCCTAGCAGGTTGTCGAGTTTGTCGAGAATCTTCATAACTACGTTTTGGAGACCCAGGTTTTTCAGGTCTCGCCCGGAATCTCTGTCTCATTTTTCAGAGCTGTGCGTCGTGGAGATCCAGTTTTTCATCCATCCGTGGAATCTCCAGATCTCGCTTCAGCTTACGGAACTTTTCGTAGTCGCTTTTCTCCAGCAGTGTTATTGCTTCGCCTTCACGTCCCTGACGCCCGGCTCTTCCGATTCTATGGGTGTAGGTGTCCGCTGTATCCGGCACATCGTAGTTGAAGACGTGTGTAACGTTGTCGATGTCGATGCCTCTGGCTGCGACGTCTGTCGCCACGATAACCTTGATCTCGCCGTTTTCAAACCGTTCAACGGTTTTCTCGCGCTGGTTCTGGCTCATGTCGCCGTTCAAGGTCTCCGCATCGATACCGTTCTTCTTCAGTTTGTCGGTCAGCCAGCGAGTCGTGTTCTTGGTGCGGCAGAAAACGATTGAAAGATCCCGTTCACGCTTCCTTAAAAGAGTTACCAGTGTTGAAAGCTTTTCATCTTTGTTGACGTCCAGGTACCCGGCTTCAAGGTTCCTGGTGTGCTTGGATTTCTGGATTCTGATTGTCTCAGGCTGAATATCGTACCTGTCGCACATTTTGTTGAGTTCCCGCGGTATAGTGGCTCCAAACAGCAGGTTCTGGCGTTGATCGGGCAGGAAGCTGATTATGGATTCGAGTTCGTCCTGGAACCCCATGTCAAGCATTCTGTCAGCTTCATCCAGCGTAAAGTATTCGAGGTTTGAAACATCGAGTTTTCCCTGCTTTAAAAGATCCAGGACTCTTCCAGGCGTCCCTACGACGATGTTGGCTTGTTTGGCGCCCTGGATCTGCGGTTCGTAGCTTACTCCGCCGTAGATAGTTACTGTTTTGATTGAGTCATCCGCGGCGTTTGAGATCTCTTCCTCTACCTGTTTCGCCAGCTCTCTTGTAGGTGTCAGCACCAGGGCTTTAACGTCGCCGCCTGAAATTTCTTCGATCAAAGGAAGTCCGAACGCCAGTGTTTTACCGGAACCGGTCTCGGACTCGACTAAAACGTCTTTTCCCTCCATAATTTTCGGTATAGATTTTTCCTGAACCTCGGTAGGCTCTTCAATATCCATATACGAGAGATTTCGCAAAACGTCTGCTGAAACATCCAGATCTGAAAAACTCATTTCAAAAACACTTCTCTAGACAAAGATTGAATCCGAAACCATTTATACTCAAAAGGTTGACTCAGAAGCTCTCAACAACCGAACCGGCCACGCTTCCAACATCCTCAACATGTTTTTCAGGCGTATAAACCCTTAAAGCAGCTGTACGCCACTCCGCCTCCTTTAACGACTCGGGCAGCGAAGTAAAGTCGGACAGAGGCCGCATATCTCCGTTCTTCAAAACATTTATATCCAGCTGCTGAAGCTCTGGGGTCTCAGGAGGCTTAACGATAACCTCGTAAGCCTCGATCCCTAATTCCTCGGCGATCTCAGCTTCAAGCTTTTTAGGCTGCCGAACCTCTTTTTCCAGCTCTCTAAGCCTTTTTCTTCCAAGCTTGTCCTCTCCAAGAACCAGAGCCTCCTTGAAAAGATTTCTTCTACGGATACGCCGGTAAAGCGTTCTAACTGCCTCGCTGCCGCTACGTCTCAAAGCCTGGTCCGCCCGGTAATCGTCCATCCGCATAAACTCTTCCAAACTGTTTCCCTGGGAAATATAGCGGTCGATAGCTCTTTGAAGCATTTTCTCCGCGATAACCGCGGTTTTATGGTTGTAAAGCGTTTTCCGCATATGGAAACGAGAGCTCAGTAATGCTTCCAACGCATCTACAGCTTTAACGTCGAATACCAGTTCGCCGTCACGCATCTCTGCCAGTCTGATAATGGTCTCGTAGTCGATCTTTCCGTGTTCGAGCCCTGAGCTTTGGGAGTCCCGTATCAGATAGTCCATTCTGTCAGCGTCTACATCTCCTGCCACAACCTGTCCAAGCCGGGATTCTCCCCTGATTATATCCCTGAGTTCGGAGGCATCCGCAGAGTACCGATCCTCTAAACGGTCGATCACTTCACACGAAAAGTCTTCATGCCTCAACCCGTGTTTTTCGATCACGTTTTCGCTGGCGTGGGAGAAAGGGCCGTGACCGGTATCATGAAGCAACGCCGCAAGCTTCACCTTTTCAACCTCTCCATCCCTCAGATCCAGGCTTTCACCAAACCGCTCCGCAAGATGCATCACGCCGAGACTGTGCTGAAACCGGGTATGCGTAGCCGAGGGATAGACCAGCGAAGTCAAACCCAGTTGGCGGACACGCCTCAACCGCTGAAACGCCTGAGAATCAACTAAACCTAGTTCTTCCTCTCCCAGCTGGATGTAGCCATGGACGCTGTCCCGGATAGAAGTCATACCTATAGTTTCGAGAAACCGATGTATAAAATCCGCACTCCGAGACGTTAAAATTCTTCACGACTCAAACAGTTTCAGAGAATGAAGAAACTGGAAAATCTTCAAAAAATCGCAGAACAGGCCAGCAACTACGAACACGTTATAACCGCAGAAAAACAGCTAGCAGAAGCCATAAACCAGCAACTAGGACAGGAAAAAGCAAAGACGCCGAAACAGCTGGTTGAGCCGGAAGAAGATCTCAGAACCAAAATTTTTCTCTCAACAGTCGAACAAACAGGTTTCACGCCCAGAAAAACATCCTACATACTTGAAAGATACTTTGAAGAATGGATGGAGACCGGAAATCGAAGAAACCTGGCAAAAAACCTGGAGCCAGACACAGAAGACGTGGAAAAGGTGGAAAAAGTAATCAACAGTTTTGAAACATTGCATTACGGCCTTGAACAGCAAAAGCTCCAGGAAGAAACACTGGTAATCAACGAATACGAACTCAAAGAACTGGAAAAAACAGTTCTCCCGGAAAACTACGACGCTAAAGAACTGCTTAAGGAAGAAAAAGAATTCGACAAAGAGTTCAAAATATTCAAGTCAGCCGGAGAGCTAGTCAAAGCAGTATTACGGAGCCTGGACAAACTTGAGCCCGAGGAAACAGGGATAGTGGTCTCAAAAGACTCTGACTACTACTCACTGCTGAACTCCGGATTGAAAACCAGGGACATACCGTTTGAAACATCTGAAGAACTGTCAGAAAAAGCCTCGATAAGAAGAATTCTTTCAATCCTCCGTTTAGGTCTGGAAACAGGCAGCATCCGGGTAAAAGACGTGGAACCTGTCGCGGAAGAGCTAGACTTGGAGCTTTCAACCGGAAGCTCAGAAAAACTGATATCAGGCATCGAATCAGAAAGCATTCGACAGGTCAAAGAGTTCCTTAATGTAATACCCTACATGGAGTACTCGGAGTTCGTCGAAGAACTGGAGACAGAAGAAAAACACGTCTTCAAAAAAATACTGGAAGAAACAGGTCTGAAAAATCAGGAAATCACCGCTGAATCAGTTGAACGGCTGGAACACTACATCGAAAACTACGGAACGCTTTCAGAGTCGGAAAAAGGCGTCAAGCTGGCGGATCCGACAGAAAAATCTTTCCTCAACAGAAAAAACGTTTTCTTCATCGGAATAGACTCCAACTGGGTGAGAGATACAGAAACTACTGAGAAAAGAGTTAAAGCAGTTAAACAGTTCCAGACACTGATACAGTCCGGAGAGAACCGTTTCCTCATGGTTCAAAACATGAAAAACTGTGAAGAAGTCGTACCCTGCCCATACCTCAACGAATCCCTGGAAAAAGAGTTCACAAACTTTAAAGAACTGCCTCACGGCTTCTACACCCACAAAGAAGACAGTAAATCAGAGAACGCGTTCTCAAAACAGTCAACCACGATAACACCTCAGAAACGTGAAGCACTCAGCAAATCCGAGCTCAACAACCTTGTGATGTCGCCACGCCTCTACTTCTTCTCAAAGATCGTGCCGGACCGCGAACAGATCGACAGAGTGAAGGGAAACCTTTTCCACGACTACGCAGAGTTCTACATCTCCAACACAGAGTTCGTCAACCAGAAAGAAGACCAAAAATTTCTTGAAGTAATGATAGACCAGCTAAGACCGTTTACAGAAGACCTCGAACTGGAAAGACTGGAAACAGAGCTGAGAGTAGGCATCCAGAATATCAAAAAGTTCATAGACAGCAGAGAAATCAAAAAATGCCATGTACCGGGTTACAAGCCCTCACCTAGAGAAAACGTATTCGAAGACTACTTTGAAAAAGAAATCAGCTCCAAAAACTCGGAACGCTACTTCAAAGATAAGAAACACGGAATGAAAGGACAGGTAGACCTGATTGTGGACGAAACACATCTCGTAGACTTCAAATCAGGCTACAAAAACTCACGCAGCAAGGTCTTCCGAAAATCACACGTAGATACCTTTGAAGATGTTCAATGGCCGGATTTTCAGCCTTTGATGTATCTCAGCTTCCACAGAAGACAGGTCAGAGGCAAAAAGCTTGAATTCACTTTTTTTCACTTTCTGGAAGAGCTAGGACAGAGCATTAACGGCAAAGCAGACCTGGAAGACAAGAAAACCACGATAAAATACTATCCAACAAGTTTCAGCCGGAAAATCTCAGAAATGGAGGTCTACGAGAAACTGATACGTGGCGTCTCCAAGTCCAACAACAGGCGCAAAACCCTGGAAAAGCTGGGCTACGGGCAGTACAAAAACTTTATGGAGAAAAACACGCCCGAAAAAATCTTTGAAAAACAGGAAGCGCTGGAATCAGAGTTTGCCAATGATTTCATCAGCTTCGCGAAACAAAAAGTTGGAGACTACAAGTACGTGGAGAAAGGAGTCGAGAGCGCTGTCAAAAAACTTGTAGAGTTCCGTACACAGAACTACTTTAGGAAAGACCTTGACAGTTTCGAAAACTTCCTGGAGGATCGAATGAAAGAGCTGAACACGTATAAAGAGGAAGGATTCCCGCTCGGCGACCGAAAACCTGATGAACTACCTGAAAGAGACCTGATGCTGCGATGAACCCGAACAAACAACAAAAGAAAATAATAGAGAGTACTGAAGGCGTACACGTAGTCGACGCCGGCGCAGGAACCGGCAAAACATTTACAATCGTCCGCAGATACGTTCAAATCCTTCAGAAAGGGGTTGAACCATTCCAGATATTCCTGGCAACGTTCACCAGAAACGCAGCCGATGAAATGAGCGAAAGAATCGCGCAGAACTCCGAAAAAACTGCCTCAGAAATCTTTGATGCACCTATCTCCACGTTTCACAGCCACTGCCAGAAAATAATAGAGAGAAACGGTTTCAACGCTCCACAGCTCTTAGGCTTCGACAAGAACATTTCAAACAACACCCGCATCCTTGAAAGCAACATTAGAGAACGACAAAAATTTGAACAGTTCTATAACAGGTTCAAAGCCGAGGAACAAAAGTATCAAGACTTTTACAGGGTTGTAGACGATGCCTCACAGCTGCTGCATCTGATCAAATCACTGGCTTCAAAAGGAATAATACCTGAAGAAGATGGCTGGTTCAACAACTCCGAAAAATACCTGGAAGGCGACTTCGAAGAATTCAAAAAGAAGTTTAAGGAGGCTAACAAACCCAGAGACAGCGGAAACGGCAGCAAAAAACAGAGCGAACTCCGCGACCGGCTCTACAGCTATAAATGGAAAAACTTTACAGAAGAAGCACCGGAGCCAGAAGATATCAGAGGAGACTACGGCACCAAACAGGTAAGGAAGGACTTCATGCGGAAAGCGTTCAAAGAAGACAGAGAACAGTTAAAACAGTTCATACATGACTTATACCGGGGTTACATGCGTTACTGTCTTTCAGAAAACTATCTCAATTTCAGCTTTCTCATGGTGTTCGCCTACGTTCTTCTACACGAGGATAAACAGGTCAGAGAACAGGAGAAGTTCCGGTACTTGATGATCGACGAGTTCCAGGACACAAACCAGCTCCAGTTCAAGACAGCGCTACTTCTCGCCGAGAAACCGAACATTTTCGCTGTAGGCGACTGGAAACAGAGCATCTACAGCTTCCAGTACGCAGACATCCAGAACATCCGCAGCTTTGAGAAACGGATAAAACAGTTCCACGGCCAGTTAAAAAGACAGGCAGACCTGAAATACAGTCTGAAAGAAGTTAACAGGGAAAGCCTGACAATAAACTACCGTTCGCTGCAGAAAATTCTTGACACGGCCGAGAAAGCGTTTGAACTTCCCGCTAACACTCATGAACATGTGGACAGACCGGATACCACGTCTCTGGAAGCTGACCGGGAAGGCGAGGCCGAGGTCGCCAGGCTGGAGTCCGAAGACGAGATCAATCTGGTGCTCGACAAGATCAAGCAGCTAGCGGAACAGGGATATGAAGCCAAAGATGTAGCGGTGTTGACACGTACCAGAAGCTTCGGTATAGAGCTTCAGAGGGAAGCAAAGAAACAGGATATACCTGTCTCCTATGAAGGCGGCGTAGAACTGTTTAAGACTAATCCGGCGATTATGCTGCTGGCCTGGCTGCGAATAGTCTACAACAACTCGGTAAGAGGCTGGGCGGTGGTTCTGGAAGAAGCCGATTACCTTTTGGACGAAGTAAAAGAAATGACGGAACAGGAGAACTATCCTGAGGACATGGAAAGCTTCAGAGATGAGCTGCGGGCGATGGATTCTTTGACAGCGGTAGCCAGACAGGTTTTTGAACGGTACGGCTACAGAAACGGTTTCACGGAGAAGATTATCGAGGTTCTGGACTCTACTTTCTCCAACAGTTTCATGAACCTGTCGGAGATGATCCGGTTTATAGAGGAAAACATCGAGGAGGGCGAGATCTACGAGGTCGACACCTCTCGTTCCCGAAATACGGTTAAGATACAGACGATACACGCCGCAAAAGGCCTTGAGTATCCTGTAGTAATCTTATCCGATATTAATAAGTCCAAGTTTCCTAACACTCAGAACAGAACGAATCCTATCAGCTACGATGAAACAATAGGTGTCAGAAAAAACAAAGAGTACCTTGAAGATCATGCCTTTGTCTATGACAGCTGGAAATCAGAGATACTGCATAAAACACTGTCGGGAGAGTACGATGAAGAGAGAAGACTGATGTACGTAGCGATGACAAGAGCAGAAGACAAACTATTCTTCACGGCCGACGAGGAACGCAAAAGCACGTTTTTCACCGAGCTGGATGTTGAAAAACAGGAGATTGAACAGGTTCCGGCGGTAGAGTTCCGTGAGGAGAAGCCTGAACCGTTTGAAATTGATGTTTGATCAGAAAGCGTGGAATCCTGGAATGTTTCCGACTTCATCTTTTCCTTCTTCTGTCATATCCTCTGGCGACCACCGGGGGTCGAATGTAAGCTCTACATCCACTTTTTCAACGCCTTCCAGTTCTTTGACTTTTTCAGAGACCATTTCATCGAACACGCTATGAAGAGGGCAGCCTGGAGTTGTCAGAGTCATCAGTACGTAGACTTCTTCATCTTCTATCTCTATTTCGCGTAGGAGGCCCAGGTCGACGATGTTTACATCCAGTTCCGGGTCTACTACTTCCTTTAACTGTTGTTTTACTTCTTCCTCTGAGACCATGTCTGTGTTTCAGTACCTGAAGCTCAAAAAGATGGGCTAGTGGAGGGTTCCTTCTCTGACTTGTTCGTCCCAGGCGAACAGTGCGTATCCGATCTTGGTGGCGGTGAATTCTGTTTCTCTGGCGATCTTTCTTATCGGTTTGATCATTTTGACGTAGTCTGCGGCGTAAAAGCTTTCTTTTCGGCCTTCAAGAAGGTTTAACCGTTCTAGCGATGCCCAGACCCGGGTATCGACCACTGCGTGTTTTTCAGGGTTTAGAGCGGCGAGTATGCAGGATGCGGTCGGTGCTTTAAAGCCTTTTAGACCTGTTAAGAGCTGGATCTGTGAGAAGTCGTCTTGAAGCTTTAAAACGTTCTCTGTAACTGTTTTGCAGCGTTTTTTCGGGTTCTTTTTGACGTGGTACGCGCTTCTTGTTGATGATTCGTACGCGATCCTGTAGAGCTGTTTCCGGGTTAGAAATCCCTGCGACTTATACTTTTCTCCGAACTGTTCCAGCTTTTCCGGTAGCACGCCCTGGGTTTTTGAGTAGTGCTTCAGGTTTTCTTCAATAAACTTTTCGGGAGCTTTCGGGAAGTCGGCGTTCTTCATGGTTCAGCCTCTTGGATTGTCTTTTATCAGTTTTTCAGCGAACTCTTCCGCGGCTTCTCTGTCCGAGAAACCGTACTTGGGCGTGTCCGCGTTCAAACCTGTTTTCACCGTCCAGAAACCGGCAGAGTTCTTCTCTAGTTTTATCTCCTCGCCGGTTTGGGAGTGCTTCCAAAGCGTTTCCTCTATTTTTCTCCAATCTCCCGCCTTTTCTAGGCTTTCAATCTTTGAAGCATACTCTCTGGAGCCTTTGGACGCATATAATATCAGTTCGGCGTTTTCTTCAGCTGGGAAAAGAATGTATTCGCCTCCTCTTGGACCTTTGACATGAACACGGTTCTCATCTCTGTTTTCAACGGTGAGAGGTAGTTTTCTCTCGTTAAAAAGAATTTTTTCTCCTTCTTGAAGGTTTTCAAAGGTTTTGGAGATGGATACCATTTTTTCAACGTTTAGAGTTTAGATTATCAACAGTAGCAAGCCTAGATACACCATGATCAGCGTTAGTCCTAGTGAACGCACCAGAATATTTATACTGAATATTAGACCTGAGTAATCTTCCTGTAACAGGTTCATCGGCTCGGTCTTCGATTTTTTCAGCCCTATAGCGGCTGAGGAAAGGTTTTCTTCCGCTTTTTTAACAGTTGATCTTACTCTGGATATCTCTACCTGTGTTTTTTTACTCAAATCATGTATACTTTGATGTGTGTCAGTGCTGAAAACTAAAACCTCATCAAATTTGTCTCTGTATTGTTCTTCAAGTTTCTGGAGCTCTCTGCCTTTTTCATTTCCTTCTACTCCAAATAAAACTGTTTTTTGCCCTTTGACTTCTTCTATTAACGCTGAAACCGGTTTTCCTTCGATATCGGCGCTAAAACCTGCTTTGTAATCAGGGGTTTCTTTTTCCTCTAGCTCTTCAATGAAGTCCTTTAGCCGTTTTCTTATTTTTTCTGCTTTCTCTGTTCCGTACCAGAGCTCTTTTCTTTCTGCTTCGTTTTTAGGATGATTGTGTAGATCCACTAAAACTGTGTTTTCTAGATCAAGGATTTCTTTGAATACTGAGGATTCAAAGTCGTCGAACTCTTTGTTATCCAGGTATATAACTTTTTTATCGTTAAATTTCCTTCCGTAGAATGTTGTTTCACCAATTTTCTTTTTAAAGAGTTTTGAAGCGTTAGAAAATCTTTTTTCAGGTTTTTTCATGGCTTCAAGGATTTTTTGATAGTCTTTAGGATCTGTAGGGTCTGATTTGTGGGTGCTTGGGACGTGGAGGAAGAATCCTTCCGCTTTTTCATTCAGTTTCTCGATTATATCTGATGTTGCTCTTCCGCCGCCGAATCCTTCTAGCGGTCCTGGATGTATCCACGGTATGCAGAAACTGAATTCTCCTGATTCATTGCTGATTTCAAGGCTCTGAACCTCCGGTCTGGAACGATAGCCGAGATCAAGTTCCTCCTGTTTCTTTTGAAACAGTGCGGAGGTCAGCCAGATCGCTGAAACATTTGAAACGTTTGATTTAAACAGATATTCGTTTAA
>JBDGSH010000012.1:0-6833 GCA_042217665.1 Candidatus Nanohaloarchaea archaeon | reverse complement strand
CCTCGACCAGATAGTAACGTCAACAATCGAAAAATTACTATAAACCAGCAAGACCCAGAATTAACCATGAACATACTTTCCAAAATCCTGACAGACAGAAAGGCCATGGGCTGGAGCATGAGAGTAATAATGGCGCTTTTCCTGGCGATAGCGTTCGGCGCACTGATAATGCCGTACCTACTGCCGACAATCTTCGGCGCACAAACAACAACAAGCTGTCAAAGCCCATACATGCAGGCCCTCTCCAGCGTAATAGCAGACGCAGTTGATCAAGGTACATCGCCATGCTAAGAAAAGGCGCGCTCGAATCAGGCCTCGGAGAAATACTTCTAACAGTACTCGTAGCAGCAGTAATATCCGGAGCAATGTTCGGCCCACTAGGAGCAAAGGTTGGTCAAGGATTCAAAGAAGCAGAGAAATTCACCGATGTCACAACAACCGTAACTGTAGATGACAAAGAAACTCTTGGAGATCTATCACAGTATGTCTTCTGGAGGGCCTGGGGGTGTGACAAGGTTTCATCAGAAACATTTGAAGGTCTATCCGATACTTCTCTAGGTTCAAATCCTCCTTGTGCTGGGGCAGGAGGAACACTTGTCTCTGATATCAACAATCTTTACGCTAATACAGGGAACGATATGGAAGGAAAGTTCAGTAGAGTGAACTTCGTCATAAACGATACTATAACTCTCAAGACGGGTTTAGGTTTCGGCACAGATGGCAAATCTGCTACGCTTCTTGGGGTTTCTACGGGAGATAGAGTCGGGAAGTCGGGTTACTCCGATTGGATATGGTCAGGCTGCACCAAATATCAGCCGGGTGTGAATGATGACTGGGGAAACAGTTGGGAGTCAAAAGGCCCTCCCTATAGCTTCTATACTCTTTTCTTCAAGAACGGAGGAGGATCTGAGAGAATACAGAAGATAGGTTCGGGTAAGACAATAGAAGATCGCTATGATGACAATGGATATAATGACCCTATTTATTGTGATGAATGGAATGACGGGCCATGGCTAACAAAGCCCTCCAGTAATACAGGTAATCCTAAAGATCATGAAGATACAGGAGGGAACTATGTCAAGGTAAAGCTCTGTCCGGGAGATAAAGGTTATATTGAGACTCGAAAGGGATACCCTAACATTGCTGGGGAATATGGTCGTAGAACCGCCACTGTAAACAACGGCAATCTCTATGGGATGATACAGATTACAAGTATGAACCAGAGCTGTAGGATGAATGAGGGTGAGGCAGGGACTGGAGGGAATGAGCCTTTGAACCCGGCGCCGGAGGTATGGCCTGATGGTTCTACGTATACTGTCCTGTCGAAAAAGGTCAGGTTTGATAATTCAGGAACCAATCCTGGCGTGTTTAAATGGGATGTAAGCGGCGGGCAGAAGAAGCTTAATCTGTCTCTGGAATTTGACGAGATAGGTCATGTAGTGGTGATGAGGAGGCCAGGTGATAATGCTGGACAGCAAGGATTCTTTGAGATAAACCCTAATGGCAACAAAAAGCTGTGGTTCTCCTGTAGTTCCTGTGGCAGTAGTTTTGAGGATAGTTACTTCGCTGACAAAGGAAGGATAAGTAACGATGGTTATGGATATACCGGGGTGAAGATAGAGAGGAACAAGCAGTACAGTTTTGTAGTGCAGGAGTACGGCGGCACAGGGGATACAAAGTGGACTATCTATAAGGAAGGCTCAAAGGTCTTCGATCCTCGAGCAACGCTCTACGGCTTCGATAACCTAATACTTACCCCTATGTCAGGAAGAACCAATGTATTAATAGACATGAACAGGGTGAACTAGATTATGGAAGTATCTCTCAAAACTGTGGCCATGCTTGTACTTGCGATAATGATTGTCTCGCTGATCTACATGGGTTTCTCGGGATGGTTCAACAATATGGCAGGGAATTTTGCCGGTAATGTTACTTATCCAAGCTAGATTATTTTAACAGGGCCTTCCAAAAGGTTAACTGTGAATACTCGTAGAGGACTTGATATATCGCTTACATTGATAATGGCCTTTTTGATAGTTGTAGCGCTAGTTGCGTTGCTAGGAGCTATAACTAATTCTTACTCAGGGAAGTTCCTGGACTTCGGTAAGAACGCTACCAATACTTCTCTTGTAAAATCGGTGACCGTACTGATAGGAGGTAAGGCCTTTGAACGTAGCGACTAAAGTGGTTGGAGCAATGGTTCTTATCGTGATACTTATCTCTGCTCTGTACGGGATTTCAATGCAGATTATAAATGATAGTGGAGAGAAAGGAGTGGATGCAGGGAACAACAGGACGGAACTTCTAGGCTGCATCTCGAGGAACTCTCATAGAGATAATCCAAGAGAATGGTGTAAGCAGAACATGGCGTTTTCGCCGGAGGGAGATAATGTCGCGTCAGCGTAAAGGAGGGGTAGAGACAATGGTAGTACTTGTCTTGATAGCCTTGATAGGAAACATAGCTTTACTGAGCACAGGGCTCGGCGGATTTAAAAGCATAATAGGTATGAATGCACAGAGCAACGACGCGGAGGAACTCAGGGAAAAACTCTATATTCCGGTCAGAAACGTCTGTGTACAAGGAACTTCTGCAGACAATAGAACCACAAGCCTCACTTTATCTAACAAAATAAACGTGACACTGGTTTCAGAAGAAAGAGATCCTACGAAAGATCAAAAAGTCAGAGCCACGTTAGTAGAAAGCAGCGCACAGCTATTCCAGACAGAGAAAATTCCGGACTGCGTGATCGAGTTTGACAGCGGAGGATTACACCAGGTCTTCGAGGAAGAAGACTCCTACAAGCTAGAGATCACCAATCAAGGAGAACAAGGAGGAAAACCTGCCACTGAGATCAAAGTGACTGAACGATGAAAGGCCTCTCAGGGATAATGGTGATGGCGGTAGTATCTCTATTTGTCCTAGGCCTTATCATAACAGTCACTCAGGGAGGTGCAGGAGAGTCTCTAGACTACGTTAAGGCACAAACAGTTGATTTACAGGCCCAGCGAGTTACAAACGCGATGCTGGCGATGCAGACGATGCCTGAAGGCCATATCGCATTAGAAATGGATGAATACACTATCAAGTATGACGACAGTGAGAGAAACCTTACCTTAAACTACTCTGGTAAACTAGGAAGCGATGTGGTAGAGGAGTATCTGGTTAACTACGACGAGATTATTGCTCCGGACAGCTTTGAACCTATAAACGGCACTTTATGTATAGAGAAATACCATAAAGGTGGCTCTGTCATGGTTCTAAACAACTCGGGGTGCGAAAGCTAGTGGCAGAAGAATCACAGTCAATACTCTACATTGGATACAGCGTACTGTTCTTCCTAGGGGTTATGATGATTCTAGGCCTTTTTATACCTGGATTAACCAATGTAGAAACCAATATAGATGTTACACAGCAGAGGGAATACAGGAAAGCTATCGTATTGGAAAATCTTCTCTCTCTTGATGCTGATACCGACGAACTGTATGGTTACGAGTACACCCATAGAAGAGGGGTTATACCGGTTGAGTACTTTTCAAATAAGGATCCGGGCCCTGATGAATTAGGATACAAGGTCAACGAGAGTACTACTTGGCGGGATCCGGGTAGGTCAGCTTCAACAACTACGAGGAAACACTGTTATATAGAGTCTGTCGCTGGTTTGGATGGAGGCCACTTCGCCTTTGCTATCAAACCTTTAGTGGAAGAAGATAAGAGTAGTAGAGGAAACGATCTGGGGGAGCCAAATGATGACTATAAGTCAGTTGTTTACAATGGTACAGCCGCTAGTGAGAATAGACCGTGTTATTATGAAGAATTGCTTCCTAATGAGAGAAGTTCATCGGTTGTGTCGGATGCCATGTTAGTTAGAAAGGACAAAAATCATTCAATGTTGCCTGTACGGCTTTACGTTTATATACCGGCCGTTTCGGGAGCGGAGGAGTTTGAAGATGATCCAAGAAGACATAATTACTGATTCAAGTTTCAGTAGAAGAGGGCTTGCGGAGATGATAGGATTCGTCTTTATCTTTTTCATAGTTATAATGTTGGCTCTCATGTTCTTCCTGTTAAACAGTGTTGCAGACAATAATCAAAGCGCTTCTGCTAACACTGAGGTTGGGTTTCAGGCAGATAAAATAAGGATAAGGTCAACAGTCACGAGACTGATGGTCGATAAGTTATGGCGTTCTGAGGAAGTCTCCTATGGTGATTACGGAGACGAAAAAGCCTATAGAGTTATGTCCAAATATCTATCTACATCCCCTGGTTCTCATATATGGCTTAATGGCACTTCTATAGATTACTCAACCGCCTCAGATGATCTTGAATATTACATTGAGACTGTGATGAACCAGAGTTATGGAAACCGGCCTTACAAAGTAGAACTTGCAAACCGGACCGGAACAGAGCTTTCAGTAGGCTCTATATCTAGTCATACTAGGGTGAGCTATCCAATAGCGCTGAAAGAGAGTTCTGGAAGAATAAGAATCTATGTTGAGTCAGGTGATGTCCTAAATGTTAGGTAGGCAGCATGGAGAAGTTTCTCCTTTAATGATGGCTTTAGGCCTTCTAATGATGGTGCTAATCTTCGGCTCGATGTCTTTCCCTATCCAAAAGTTCTTCTCAACTAAAATGGATACAACTATCAACGACCTAGATAGAATAGCTGACACAAAAGCCCATGCTCAACTATACTTCTACAACTATGTGCCGACCTCGGCAATGTACTCTACCTACCAGAACTCCTACGAACTGGCAAAACAAGGAGGAAGTCCCAACTTAGAATGGGATTCAGATATATTCTCTGGTGAGAGCGACCGCTATCACTACAATCCTGGTGTTTCCTGTAGAAGCATGGAGCTTTTAAATAGAATTCAATGCCGAGTAGGAAAAAACGTTACCGAAGATCTCCAGGAGAACTATATCTCAGGAAGCTCGGATGGAAGGTGTGAAAGGCCTGACTACAATCTTGATGTTTACTTTGATCAGAAAAGCTACTCTCTTGAAGGGAACGTGTTTGCATTCTCACCTATTGAGAACAGGTGCCGCTTCCCTGACGGCAGAGTGATGTATCGAGCAAACAACTCCTTTATCAACCTCAACTTCAAGGTCTCAGGAAACCGGTACATGAAACTGGCGGAGGAGGCTAAAAGACTGACAAAAGGCCTCTATGAAGAATTCAAGAATGTTGACGATTACTACGTTGGAACTGCAACGGCCTGCGGGTCCAAGGATTTCGAGTCGGCGGAGCAAGAAGCTGTTAACTCGGCCGAATCAGCTGTGAGGAACGCCTTTAGCTCCGCGCCCGCAGGATCTACTGTCTCAAGTATGGTAGTTGAAGAGAGAAAGATAACAGGGCCTTCTGACAGCTTCCCTGAGGGAGCATCTACAGATGTATTTTCAGGAAGCACTGCTCAGAGCTCTTCTTCAATAGGTGACTGCGGATGTAATGAAAATGGAACTAACTGCGAGACAGAGTACAGGGCCAAGGTAAATGTAACTCTGGAGAAGACGAACGTGAAGCTGGTGCTGGAGGACAGGTTTTCCAAGATACCGGTTAACTCAGGGAAGAAGTACATGGAATTTGTTGTCGACTCCTACACGCACCACTACCAGAAGGACTAGACGGGTTTGATTTATATTTTTCATTACCAAATATAGTTCTAGGTGATTACCAGTGCCAGAAGAACAAGAAGACGACAACACAGTGTACGTAGGCTCCAAACCTGCAATGAGCTACGTACTAGCAGTAGTAACACAGTTCAGCGAAGGACACGAAACAGTACACGTAAAAGCCAGAGGCAAAGCAATCTCTCGAGCAGTAGACGTCGCCGAAATAGTAAGAGACAGATTTGTGGAAGAAGCAGAGATTGAAGACATCTCAATTGGGACAGATGAAATAGAGACGGATGAAGGAGACGAACTAAACGTCTCAAGCATCCAGATCGACCTCAACAATCCGTAAACACATCCTCTCCCTCCTTCTTCTTAACATTCTCCCTTCCAAGTATTTTTATACAGGCCTCACCAAAACCAATGCATGAAACGCAAAGGCCTCTCACAGGTTCTATGGTTAATAATTGCAGCAGCAGTACTAATGATGGTCTCAATGGCACTGACATTCACCACTCAAGGAGTACTCGGAGACTTCGCATCCAGCTCCTCAGAGAACCAGTGCAAACAGACTATCAACAATCAAATCACAGCTAGCTTCAAAGGAGATACCTTTACAGTTCCGGGTTCATGTCTATCAGATGACGGCAACCCTGTTACTCCGGAGCTGCAGAGTGAAGATGCTGCAGAAGGAAATTATGTTTGTATTGAATCTCAGGACGCCAGCTACGCAGATACTGGAACATGGAGTATAGTAGATACGGCTGGGGACTGTTCGCCATAGTGGTATAAATGGATAAACTGCTGGAAATAGTGATGGCTGTTGTAGTGATCTCTGTTCTAGGACTGGGCCTTCTGTACGCCGTCAACAGCCAGTCAGATAGCTTTCTAGGTTTTATGGACAGTCAATCTCACGATGCTCAATGTGATCTACTGAAGAAGCAACATTCGAATGCTGACTCTAGTGAGGAGATGATGTCGATAGAGGATAAAGCTCGTTCAAATGACTGTGACTGGGTTGGAGGATAAGTTCCGGAACGACAGGTACTGGAAGCTCAGGGACATGTATGCCCGCGAGTCAGACCTGTCCCGGGAGTATTAATCCAAGCAAATGCTCGACAAGCTGTGCAGCAGATGAGAAGTGCTGCTACATGCCTTGATCAGAGGCCTAGTTCCTTCTCCACTACTTTCTCTATCTCCCAGAGTTCTCCTTCTTCTATGG
>JBDGSH010000119.1:0-3848 GCA_042217665.1 Candidatus Nanohaloarchaea archaeon | reverse complement strand
AAAGATCTTATATTGTGGTAGAGGCATGGCTGGTGAGTAGACAGAATTTTTTGTCACTTGTGCCTGGCCATGCCCTGATTGAAATAATTAGGTGATCTATTTTTGATTTCACGGGAAAATCATGGTGGTAGGGCAAAGATCTCCCAGAGGTTTCCATTGTGAAGTTTGAGAAGCCTGAAGCTGAGAACCAGGGCGGTACTAAATGGGAGGATGACGAAGTTGAAAAACTTCTAGAGCTGGACAGTGATGACGATTATACTTTGAGTGATATAGCTGATGAATTTGAGGGAAGGAGTAAGGCGAGTGTGAAGAACAAACTGAGGAAAGTGAAGAAAGCTCAAGGAGATTATAATGAAACTCACAATAAGGACAAGTATGAGAAGAATTTGGACTGGATTAGAACAATTTCTGATGAACTAGGTGAGATTAAGGCTTTTGAAGGGTATTCTGGTGTAGGTAATAGTGCTAGGCATTATCTGCAGTTTGTTGAGCACATGGATTGCTGTGAGATTGAGGATGAGAAGTTTGATCCTCTTCTGAAAAAGTTTCTGCGTGAGAAAGGCGGGGAGGTCGAGTTCGATAAAGGAGATCATGTCAGAGTGGATTTAGGGGATAAAAGCGTCGAATGCTTCAATGAGGACGTCAATAACGTGCTTCATAGGAAGGTAGGAAATGAGGAGATCTACAATTTTGTGGATTTAGATCCTTGTGGAAGTCCTTTTGTTTCTGTTCCACAGGCTATCCGTTTGATCGATGATGGCTACTTGGCTGTTACTTATGGTGATGTTGGTTTGAAGCGTTGGGGCCGCGACACTCCTTTGATGAAGGCTTACAGGATGCCTGCAGCTGATGGCATGTGGGAGGCCTTAGAATACATGATTGGATGGACAATGTTTGAGGGAGTCCGCCAGAGGAAGGCTGCTGAGGTCAGAAAACTTGAGGTAGTAGAGATTGAAGAGTTTGAAGGCATTATGGAAGGTACCGTCCGGGTGCTGTTTAGGGTAGAGAAAGTAGGGATTTTGAATCCGGTTATGGAGCACTTGCATGATGTCTTAGAAGGTTTTGATGAGGAAAAAGGTCCTGCAGCGGCTAAATATGTGATAGATAAAGACTGAGTCGTTTCACGATAAATTTTTTCTATATCCATAGCTCGGTTAATATTTGTGACTTATAGGCCTACCGAGAATACGTTGACCTTGAATGGGACTCATCAAGTTCTGAAGTCTATTCAGGACAGTAGTTCTAGTTTGAGTAATCCGGTTAGTTTCTCTCCGACTAGGGTCGAGGAGAAAGTGAAGGGCTATGATGTTGGTGTTGGAGGAGGGTCGAAGCTGTTGTTTTTCCAGTTTAAGAGGCCTAAAGAAAACAGTCCTTACAAGTTCCAGTTAAGTACTAAGGAACGGAAGCAGTTAATGACACTGTGGATTAACTTCAGGCCAGGTGAAGCGTATTACGCCTTTCCTTGTGCAAATTCTGTAACGGATTTGAAGGATTTGACGAGTAACACTCTTTTCGTTGATGCATGGGACATATTATACGAGACTACCTCTATTTATGTGACTAAATCCTCTGGGACTGTTAATAAACAGTTTGAGTTTCGTAATCACATGTTTTCTGGGAAGAAGACTAGCAATGACTCCTGGAGGTGGAAAAAACTCTTGAATAAAATAAACAGTTGTGATAGGGGTATAGTGATTGAAGAGGGAGAGGAGGATATTTCTAGTCGAGTTAAGGCTAATAAAGACTTACATCCGGGTGCGGGCAGGAATTTTTTCGAGATATTGCAGGAGCTTGAGAATGAAAGGTTTGAGGAACGTTACGACGTTCAGGAGTCTGATTTGTTAAGTGAAAAAATATATCAAATTGTTGAAAGGCAGAAAATTCTTACAGAGAGATATGGTTTGAGTGATTTAAATGATGGAAAGCTTCGCAAGGATTTGGAGAAAAGAGCTTTCAAAATTGCTGATAAGTCAGATAGAGGTATGAAAGGAAGATTCTCTATGTTTGGCAGGTAACTTGATCTAAGGTTTACTCTAGTATTGATTTGTCTCCGACTTCGACGTATTTTTCATATAGCTTTATCGAATCTCTTAGGAATTCTTCTTCGACGTCTTCTTCAGCCCAACTGCTTAATGAGTGGGCAAACTCATTTCTTTTCGACCTTATGTTATCGATTTTTTCGTACTCTTCTGGTGTGATTACTCCGAGCGCTCTCGATAGGTATGATAGTTGGTAGAGTCCGAATTTTCTTCCTTCTAGTTCGCTGGTGCCTATCCTCTCGTCTTCGAACATGTCGTCTAGTGTTTCTCTAAGGTTTGTTGATAGCAGGCTTTCGAAGAAAGTTGCTAGTAAAACTATAACCAGGCCTTCTTGATCGTTTTCATATGCAGTTTTGACATCTTGAAAGTGGGCAATTTCTTCATCTGTTTTGCCGGTGTCTTCTTTTGTTTTTTCTAGAGTCTTTTTTAGAGAAAGTTCAGTTAGTAGGAGAGTCTTTATCTCTGAGTCTTTTATCTTATTTAAGGTGCCCATTAAAGGCATGCGGACGCCAAAATCATCTTTCGCTTCTTCATAACTTGTGTTGTGATTGACTAGCCTCTTAGCTTTTCTTTCAACTTCCGCATCATCATTTAGGTCGCATTCGTAGACGTTATGTTCGTAGTTTCCCGTGTCATCTTCGCCAAAAAGGAAAACATCTCTAAGTTGAATAGTGCCGTCTGAAGAGTTTTCTGAATCTATTAGAAATGGATCCATTGATAGAGGTGAGTTTTCCACCATCTCTACGACAGCCATACCTACTATACCAGCTGATTTCCATGATTCATTTTCATCTTTAATGGATGTAGCGTAAATTACTAGGATATCTCCTGGTTGAACGGATTGATTTGAAGAAGGATTCCAAATTGGGTATTCCTTTCTATTGTAGATTCTGATAATGTCTTCAGGAGATGCTTTAATTTCTCGTATAGGCCTTTCATTATCTTGGATAAGAGATTTTGCTTCTGCTCTATCCATTGTCTGGAGTTTTTAAATTTAGTTTTAAAGTAGTTTCAGAAGGTTTTGAAATCAACATGTAATGGGTTTTGACTTAACGCGCAACTTTTACTTGTAAAGAAATACTCTCCGCAGATTTTTACCCAGTTCTATGGACCTTGATTACGGAATGGGTGATGACTGGGAGGCCGTCATCACGGCACTCCTCGCAGTAGTGTTCTCAGCGGGAGGAGCAGCACAGGCAGGTATCGCAACGATCAGCCTGGAAGGCCTCTTCAGCCTATCATCCACGGCGACCACATTTCTCACAATACCAATCAGCTTCGGATTCATCCTGGCAGTTCTATCTTTAGCCGGGATCTACGCGATGAAAGGAATGAATATGGGCGAACTAAGCCACCACAACACCATAGCAGTCCTGATCACCGCAGTCTTCCTCGTACTGCTCGGCCTCAGCCCAACACTGAGGAACCAGGTGGCAGCAAATCATGGACTCGGGTACTTCATCTTCTTCCTCGAGCTCGTCGGTTTCGCGGTCATCGCGAAGGACATCGAGGCAGAAGGCCTCGCCTTCAACCCGATAGGTGATCTGGCATGAGGAAGGCAGCGGTAGCACTGGCAGCGGCCCTGTTCATGGTTTTGGGGGCAGCTACAGCGGATAGCAACACGACAGAGCTCTGGAACACCACAGATCTGAACATCAGTGACACGTACACAGGAGACGCCTTCACGGCAGACAGCCTTGGGAACCTAACGGTCAACGCATCGATAGGGACCAACGAGAGCCTGGATGCAGTTGTCACAGGTTACAACTCCACGGAGCAGACCAGCAACCAGACCTTCACAGTGTCAGA